>CALYBE010000007.1 GCA_944393735.1 uncultured Clostridia bacterium | reverse complement strand
ATTTGCGGCAATTATATTTCCAAAACCAATGTTTACTAATTGCATTTTATACCATTCCTTGTAATATATATTTAGGTTTTTGTTTCAAAAAAGATTATTTTTATTAGCAATTTCTTAGTATTTTTGAAAAGGCATTGCCTATAAACCCTAATTTATTATGTTTTTATTCAATATTTTGAACCTTTTCTCTGACATCTTCTAATATTGTTTTTATATCTACTACTCTATTTGTTATTTCAAGATTATTTGCTTTTGATCCTATTGTATTTGTTTCTCTATTCATTTCTTGAATTAAAAAATCCATTTTCTTTCCTATAGGTTCATCAGCATTAATTAGATTTCTTAGTTGTAAAATATGGCTTTTCATTCTTGTAATTTCTTCTTCAACAGAACATTTATCTGCATAAATTACAACTTCTTGCATTAGTCTCGATTTATCTAAATCTTCTGTTTTCAAAAGTTCTCTAACTCTTGCTTCTAATTTTACTACATATTCTTCTATAAGTCCAGTAGATAATTCTAAAATTTCTTGAACTTTATTTTCAATTTTATCTATTTTTTGAAGTATATCTTCAAATATTTTCTTACCTTCATTTTCTCTCATTTGAATTAATTGATCAATTGCATCAGCTGTTACTTGTAATACCTCTTTTTTTATTTGATCTTCATCAAGATTATTTTTAATTGTTAATACATCTGGCATTTTTGTTATTTCTGTAACTTCTATATTTGAGGATATATTTTCTTCTGTAGCTAATTTTTTTAAATTTTCAATATACATTTTGGCTAATTCTGAATTAATTACAATAGTATTTCCATCTTTACTGAAATTGTCAAATGTTATTAATATGTCTATTTTGCCTCTTTTTAATTTTGATAAGATTAGTTTTCTTATATCTTCCTCAAGATAGCATATTGTTCGTGGAAGTTTTATATTTATATCTATATATTTGTGATTTACTGTTTTTATTTCTACCTGATATTCTCTAGAGTTTATAGATAAACTACTTTTGCCATATCCTGTCATACTTTTTATCATTGTTTTTTCCTTTCAATGTTCAATATTTATTACACTAAATTAATTTTAATTTTGTTTTTCAACTTCCTAATTTACTTTTTTATTTTTCCTTGTTGTTTTTCTATCAATAGGATCTTCTTTTACTATTTCTTTTATATCACTATAACTTTCTAATTCTTTTCTTTTTTCTTTTGTAAATAGTATTGCAGTTTTTAGTAAATAATATATGGTAAATATTACTAAACCAGCTATTATATATACATGAATAGAAATTTTAAATGATTTTAATATGTATTGCATTAACAATGTAAATATTGCAAGTACTAAAAATTCTACTCCATGCAAAGCTGTATAGTTTTCATCTTTTTTGTATGCTACTTCAATTGTTATTATTGCAAAAAATAAAAAACTAAAACTAGCTATATTTGAAAATATTAATAATCTTTGTGAGTCTAAAGTATTTGATAATATGCTAAAGAATATAAAATATATTATTATCATTGATGCATATGTTAAATTAGCTAATGCATCTCCTGTAAAATAGTTATTTATTTTTTTTAGTTTATTTCTAAAACCATTTTCCTCTTTTGAATTTGTTTCCACTTTTAATCTCATCCCTTCCTAAAGGCACAAAACCTGGTTGGAAAAGAATTAAATTTTGGCAAGGAAAATTTTATTTAAAAGGCAAGGGCGCATACGTGGTGTATGTAACCGCGTTTTAAATGAAATTTGACGTAGCCAAAATTGTAATTATTTTTCAACCTTTTCTCCTCTTTTCTCTTCATATAAGCTTATTAAAAGTTAGCTTACATACTAACAGTTGTAAGAGAATAATATATTTGAATTTTATCACAATTAAACATTTTTGTCAAATTCATACATAATTATACTTAATACATTTAATGCAACTGTTTCTGTTCTTAAAATTCTATTTCCTAATGATATAATTCTTGAACCATTTTCTTTAAGTAGATGTACTTCTGATTCTTCTAATCCACCTTCAGGTCCAATTACAATTGCTAAATCTAATCTACCTTTAGTTAAATATTTTTCTTTTAATATCTTTAGCTCTTTTTTGATATAATTTTCTTTTTCATTTTCATATGCAACAAGTATAGCATCATATTGTTTAGCTAGTTTTGAAATATCCTGGATTTTCAAAATATTTCTTATTTCTGGTATATTACTTCTTCCACATTGTTTTGCAGCACTTTCTGCAATTTTCTGCCACCTTTCGATTTTTTTGCTTTCACTTTTTGAATCAATTTTTACTACACATCTTTTCATTTCTACAGGTATTATTGCATTTGCACCAAGTTCTACTGATTTTTGAATTATTAATTCCATTTTATCTGATTTTGGAAGACCCTGATAGATATCTATCTTTATATCATCAGTATCTTTATTTTGATCTTCTAACTCATTTAATATTTGTGTTACAATTTGTGTTTCTTCAAATTTTACAATCTTACATTTATATGCTTTCCCATTATCTTGATTACAAATTTCTAAAATGTCTCCTATTTGCTTTCTAATGACATTTTTTATGTGTTTTACATCTTCTCCTTTAATAATTATTAAATCATCTTTTACTTGATCTTTTTTTACAAAAAATCTTGGCATATCAAAACACATCTCCTTTTAATTTACTAACATTTAAGTCATTATGATGTATATATTTTACTATATTTTAAAATAAATATCAAGTTTACAGAATTTTTTAGATTTCATTGTTTTTTCTCTCATTTTATGGTATAATTTTTGCTAGGAACTATTTTAAGTCCTATGGAAGAACGTATTAGGCTTGGTACGTTGGCAGAAAACTTATCATCGAACAATTATGAAAGGACTGTGATTTCCATGAAAAAATTTTTAGTTGGATTTGAGTTTTTAGAGGAAATGAGCTCCTTTGTCTGTTGCAAAATCATTGAAGCAGAGACCAGGGAAGATGCTCGTCAGAAATATGGGGAACTTTATGACAACCCTTTCTACTCAAGTATCAAAGTCATCGGAGAATGTTCTAATGACGGAAAATACGTTATGGTTCCCATAACATATTTCGGAATTGAAAATTAAAATCAAGCCAAAGAAAGCCTCTTGTCATAGTGATGATAAGAGGCTCTCTTTATCTTTATATTATTTACTTCAACCAATCAGGATTTGCTAAATACCAATCTATTGTTTTAACAATTCCATCTTCAAATTTTGTTTCAGGTTCCCATCCAAGCTCAGTTTTTATTTTAGTTGGGTCAATAGCATATCTATAATCATGACCTTTTCTATCTTCAACATATTCTATTAAATCTTCTGATTTTCCTAGACGTTTTAATATAAGTTTTACTATTTCAATATTTCTCTTTTCATTATGTCCACCAATATTATATCTTTCTCCTGCAACTCCATTATGGAATACTAAATCTATTGCTTTGCAATGATCTTCTACATATAACCAATCTCTAATGTTTTTTCCTGTTCCATATACAGGTAATTTTTGATTATTCATGGCTAATTTAATCATGTGTGGAATTAATTTTTCATTATGTTGATATGGTCCATAATTGTTTGAACAATTTGTAACATTTACATTCATTTTATATGTTGTATGATATGCAAATGCTATTAAATCTGAACTTGCTTTTGATGCTGAATAAGGACTGCTAGGTTGTATTGGAGATTTTTCTGTAAAATATCCTTCTTCTCCTAATGCTCCATATACTTCGTCTGTTGAGATATGTACAAATTTATTTTCTGAACCTTCTCCCCAAGCTCTTTTAGCTGTTTCTAATAATGTATGTGTTCCCATTACATTTGTTTGTGTAAATATAAATGGACTTTTTATACTATTATCTACATGTGATTCAGCTGCAAAATGGATTACTCCTTTTATTTGATATTTTTTAAATATTTCTTGCATTTTTTCAAAATCACATATATCTGCTTGTATAAATGTAATCTTATCTTTTACTTTGTTTAAATTTGCTAAATTTCCAGCATATGTTAGTTTGTCTACAACAACTATATTGTATTCTGGGTATTTATTTACAAAATATTCAGCGAAGTTTGCACCTATAAAACCTGCTGCTCCTGTTACTAATATATTTTTCATTGAATTTTTCTCCTTTTTATTTGTTGCTATTTGTATTTTAAAAATATTACATATATTTTTTATGATATTTTATTTTAAGTTTTTAAATAAATCTGTATTTTTTAATTCTTTCAAAGTTGGCCATTTTGCATCTTTTTCTGATGTGATTAATTCTCCTACTTTTAAATCTCCCATAGGCCATTCAATTCCAACATCAGGGTCATTGAATTTTAATCCACCTTCTGCATCATGATTATATACATCATCACATTTATATGCAAATTCAGCTTCATCTGATAATACTAAGAATCCATGCGCGAATCCTCTAGGTATCATAAACATTTTTTTGTTTTCTTCTGAAAGAATAACTCCTTCCCATTTTCCATATGTTTTGCTTCCTGGTCTTAAATCAACTGCTACATCAAATACTTCTCCTTTTATGCATCTTACAAGTTTTGCTTGTGTATTTTCTTTTTGGAAGTGTAGTCCTCTTAAAACACCTTTTTTTGATTTTGATTGATTGTCTTGTACGAAATTATAATTAAGTCCTATGTCTTCAAAATCTTCCTTACTATATGTTTCCATAAAATATCCTCTATTGTCACCAAACACAGTTGGTTCTATTATACATACTCCTTCAATTGAAGTGTCTGTTTTTTTAAACTTTCCCATTTTTATTATCTCCTTTTACATATATTTCTTGAATAATTATTTAATTTTTACTAAGATTTTTTCTTTTATTCCTCTCCAAATACATCATTAGCAACATCTTTTAAGTATTTTCCATAATCTGTTTTCATGTATCTTTGTGCCAATTCTAATAATTGTGAATTGCTTATCCAGCCTTTATCAAAAGCAATTTCTTCTGGACAACATATTTGTAAACCTTGTCTTTTTTGAATTGTTTGAACAAAACTTGCTGTTTCTAATAGTGCGTCATGTGTACCTGTATCAAACCATGTCATTCCTCTTCCTAATTTTTCTACTTTAAGTTTTCCTTTTTTCATGTATTCCTCATTTACTGTTGTTATTTCTAATTCTCCTCTAGCAGAAGGTTTAACATTTTTTGCTATTTCTATTACTTCATTTGTATAGAAATATAATCCAGGTACTGCATAATTTGATTTTGGATTTTCAGGTTTTTCTTCTATAGATACTGCTTTTCCATTTTTATCAATTTCTACAACTCCATATGCTCTTGGGTCTTTAACATAATATCCAAATATTGTTGCTTCATCTTCTCTTTCATTAGCTTCTTTTAGTTTTTCTGCTAAATGTTCTCCATAGAACATGTTGTCTCCTAAAATCATAGCAACATTGTCTTTTCCTATGAAATCTTCTCCTATAATAAATGCTTCAGCTAATCCATTTGGCTTTTCTTGAATCTTATATTCAAATTGCATACCCCATTGACTTCCATCTCCAAGTAAGTTTTTAAAAATGACGATATCTCTAGGTGTTGATATGATTAATACCTCTCTTATGTCTGCTTGCATTAGTATTGATAATGGGTAATAAATCATTGGCTTATCATATACTGGCATGATTTGCTTTGATATGGCAAGTGTTAATGGATATAATCTTGTCCCACTTCCTCCTGCTAAAATAATTCCTTTTCTTTTTTTCATACTCTTTTCTTTTAGATATTAACTTTTAAAGCTAATATCTTCTCCTTTCTTTTACAATTTGGCAATTTTGCCGAATTAACTTTTTAATTTAGGCATTTAACTCTTTAACTTCTGCTAAATACCTCTTAAGTCCATCTTTCCAATCTGGAACAATTATTCCTTGTGCACGTAATTTATTTTTTGACATTTGTGAATTAAATGGTCTTTTAGCTTGAGTAACTTTCATCATTTTAATATATTCTTCTGTTGTAACTGGATTAACCTTACATTTTATTCCTTGTTCAGCTAATATTTCTTTTGTAAAATCATACCATGTTGTGTATCCTTCATTTGTTGCATTATAAATTCCATATGGTATTTTCTTTTCAATTGCTTGATATATTATTTCTGTTAAGTCTTTTGCATATGTAGGACTTCCATGTTGATCTGAAACTACATTTATTTCATCTCTTGTAGTACCTAATTTTGTCATAGTTTTTACAAAGTTATTTCCTCCAACTCCATATAACCATGCTGTTCTAAAAATGTAGTATTCATCCATATTTGAAATAATACCTTCTTCTCCATGTAATTTTGTTTTTCCATATACTGTTACTGGTGATTTAGGGTCATCTTCTTTATAGTCTTTAGATACATCTAAATCTCCCCCAAAAACATAATCTGTTGATATATGTACTAATTTAGCTCCTGCTGCTTTTGCTGCTTTTGCTAAATATGTTGGTCCATCACCATTTATTTTATCTGCCAATTCATAATTTTCTTCTGCTTTATCAACAGCTGTATATGCAGCACAATTTATTATATATTCTGGTTTAGTTTTCATCACAAAATCCATAACCGCTTTTTCATCTGTTATATCTAATTCTGATACATCTGTTGCTATTATTTCATTTCCTTTTTCAAATTTTTCTTTTACTTCTTTTGCTAACATTCCATTAGCACCTGTTACTAATATTTTCATATTATTTCATTCCTTTCTAAGGTTTCAAATTAGTTGAAAAATTTGAAACTTTTTTCTCAAATATATACTTTACTTGCATATAATATCACTAAAATAAAAAAAGTACAAGGGGTTCCTGTACTTTTTTATTTTATGACGTGTTTTAATTTTGCTTCCTTAGATCAATAATATTTCTAATATATTCTTTTATTTCTCCATCTTCCGCATTTTCAAAGAAAAACTTTTTAAATTGTTCTCTATTTATAGTTTGATATAAAAAGTCTTGATCAATTTCTATTAAGATAGTTAGCATATCTTTTTGTGTTATTTGTCTTATTTTATCTAAAATCATTTTGTTTGCTTGTTCTGGAATAGCTCTTTCTTTAGGATATCCACCTCCAAAATCATCTGCAAATAATTTTTCGAATATATATGTAAGTGTTAATTCACTACCCCAACCAAAACCTTTTGCGAATCCGATTGATATTGCATTTCCTGCATTTATTTGACCAAATAAATATGCATCAGTTGGGTCAGTTATATGTCCACATTGCACATTTGGAAAACTATTAAGTGCAAGCATTGCTCCTTCTCCAGTTCCACAACCTGTTACAATAAAATCTGCTGCTTTTGAATTTATTAATATTCCTGCAAGTAACCCAGCTTGCACATATGTTAAATTATTTTCTTTTTCATTTTCCATTCCATAATTAAATACTTCATAGCCTTTTAAATCTGCTGCTTGTTTTAAAGCATCATATATTATTTTGTTTTTTGATACTTGGCTGTTTTCATTTATTAATGCAATTTTCATAATCTATTCTCCTTTCACATTCAAGCTAGCAATTGTAACTTTTTATATAATAGGAAAGTATTACTTTACTATTATATAAAAATAAGAGCCGAAGCTCTTATTTTTTCAATGCTTTTCTTCCAGGATATATTGCAATATTTCCTAATTGATGTTCAATATTTAACAATCTGTTATATTTAGCAACTCTATCAGTTCTACAAGGAGCTCCTGTTTTTATTTGACCAGCATTAGTAGCAACAGCAACATCAGCAAGTGTTGTGTCTTCTGTTTCACCACTTCTGTGTGATACAACAGCTGTCATACCGTTTTTCTTTGCAAGTTCAATTGCATCTAATGTTTCTGTTAATGTTCCTATTTGATTTAATTTAATTAATATAGAGTTTGTAACTCCTAAATCAATTCCTTTTTGTAATCTCTTGATGTTTGTTACAAATAAATCATCCCCAACTAGTTGAATTCTGTTTCCTAATCTATCTGTTAGTTTTTTCCATCCATCCCAGTCTTCTTCTGCTAATCCATCTTCAATTGAGATAATTGGATATCTATTTACTAAATCTTCTAAGTAGTCAATCATTTCATCACAAGTTTTTGTAACACCTATTTTCCAGAAATGATATTGTCCTTCTTTTCCTATTTTCTTTGCTTCATCATACATTTCTGTTGCAGCAACATCTAATGCTAAGCAAACATCTTCACCAGGTTTGTATCCAGCTTTTTCAATAGCTTCTACTATTAAAGCTAGTGCTTCGTCTTCATCTTTAACATTTGGTGCAAATCCACCTTCGTCTCCAACACCTGTTGATAATCCTTTTGATTTTAAAACATTCTTTAAATTGTGATATATTTCACAGCACATACGTAAACATTCTGAGAATGTTATTGCTCCAACTGGCATAATCATGAATTCTTGTACACTTAATGTAGAATCAGCATGTTTTCCACCATTCATAATGTTCATCATTGGAACTGGTAATGTTTTAGCATTAACTCCACCAATATATTCATATAATTCTTGACCTAAAGAAGCGGCAGCAGCTTTTGCACAAGCTAGAGATACTCCTAATGTAGCATTTGCTCCTAATACTCCTTTATTATCTGTTCCATCTAAATCAATTAGCATTTTATCTATTGCTACTTGATCATATACATTCATTCCTTCTAATTTTGGAGCTATAATTGAGTTAACATTGTCAACTGCTTTTAGAACTCCTTTTCCCATATATCTTGATTTGTCTCCATCTCTTAATTCAACTGCTTCAAAACTTCCTGTTGATGCTCCTGATGGTACCATTGCAACTCCAACTGAACCATCAAATGTTACAACCTCAACTTGTACTGTAGGATTTCCTCTTGAATCCAATACTTCTAGTGCTTCAACACTTTCGATTTCTAAATAATTTTTCATTTAAAAAACTTCCTTTCTTTTTGTATTATATATAATATAGTTTGAAAAAAATTTTTATCCAAACTAATTTATTTAACAAATTTCAAATTTTCTTTTATATATGTTTTAACAGAAAAAATGATTGTTTTAAACTAAAATAATATTTTTAAATTTAAGGTGATTTCAAGTGAAGTAATAACATATTTCTTTAAAAATAATATGTTATTACTTATTAATAAGTTTATCACTTATGATTTGATTTCTAATTTTTTTGGTTTCGTCCTTTGTTGCTAAATATTCAACTCTTTGAGTTTCTTTAAAATCAGTAGTATCATATGTTACTATATTTGGTTTTCTCTTTAAATAAAGCCCTGTAATAAATTCATCATTTTTCATTGGCTTTATACTATTTAAATATGTTTCAAGTGCTTGTTTTTCTTTTTTGCTACGTGGATTTATATGTAAATATTTATATCGCCAATATATATGATGATTATAATATGCTTCTTGTCCTCCAAGAATATTCTCATAGCCATATTGAATTTTAAACTTATTATCCTTAATGGAAATTGTTAAATTTGACCATACCTTTTGATTAGAGTTTCGAAATTCCTCTCTTAGTGCTTTTATTTCATCATATAATAATTCGACTAATTTTAAATATTCATCTTCTTCTATATCGTATTTACTAGGGACTTCATATACATTTATGAATTTTCTTTTTAAAATTCCTTTTGGCATAAAGTAAAAATACATTTCACCAGTTTGAACTTTTCCAAGTCTATCTATTATAGATGCATAAAGATATAATTCATCCCATCTTCCAGGTACAATATAGAATATTTTTCTTTGTATTTCTTTATATAATTCTTTTATTCTTTTTGTATTATTCAACACTTTTTTCACCTTTTATTAAGATTAATATTAATATATTGTTACTCTTTTTGTATATCACTAATTACTATTTTGTATTCTAGTTATATATTTTTTATTTATATTACATTATTTTTCTAAAATACTCTCTCCTGTCATTTCAACAGGTTTATCAATTCCTAAAATTTCTAACATTGTTGGAGCTAAATCTGCTAATTTACCAGAATGTACTCTTAATTTATCATTTTTTGTTACAAGAATTAGTGGAACAGGGTTTGTTGTATGAGCTGTATGTGGCTCACCAGTTTTATAATCTATCATCTGTTCACAATTTCCGTGATCTGCTGTTATTATCAATGTACCATCATGTGCAAGTATTGCATCTACAACCTTTTGTACACATTCATCAATTGTTTCAACTGCTTTTATTGCAGCAGGTAAGCTTCCTGTATGTCCTACCATATCTGGATTAGCATAATTTAATATTATTACATCATATTTATCACTATTTAATGCTTCAACAACTTTTTCTGTTACTTCAGGAGCGCTCATTTCAGGTTGCAAATCATATGTTGCAACTTTTGGTGATGGAACTAATATCCTATCTTCTCCAGGATACTGTTTTTCTTCTCCACCATTAAAGAAAAATGTTACATGAGCATATTTTTCTGTTTCTGCAATTCTTAATTGTGTTAGTCCATGCTTACTTACAACTTCTCCAAATGTATTTACTAGTGGCTCTTTTTTGAAAGCAATTTTTACGTTTGGCATTGTTTCATCATAACTTGTAAAACATACAAAATATGTTTCCATTTTTTTAGTTTCAAATTCTTTAAAATCTGGATCAACTATTGCTCTTGTTATTTCTCTTGCTCTATCAGGTCTAAAATTAAAGAAAATAACTGAATCATGTTCATTAATTGTTGCAATTGGTGTGTCTCCATTGCAAATAACTGTAGGTTCAACAAATTCATCGAATACTTCTTTTTGATATGAGTCTTCTATTGCTATTGTTGCTGATGTTGCTTTATTTCCTTCGCCAAATACAAGTGCATCATAGCATTTCTTAACTCTATCCCATCTCTTGTCTCTATCCATTGCATAATATCTTCCAGCAATACTTGCTATTTTTCCTACACCTTTTTCTTTCATTTTTTCTTCTAGCTCTGCTATATATCCCTCTGCTGATGCAGGTGGTGTATCTCTACCATCTAAGAAACAATGTACAAATACATTTTCAAAATCTCTTCTTTTAGCCATTTCTAATAATCCATATAAATGTCTTATATGACTGTGTACTCCTCCATCAGAAACTAATCCTAATATATGTAAATTAGAATTATATTTTCTGCAGTTTTCTATTGCTTCTGTAAATTCAGGAATTGTGAAGAAATCTCCATCTTCAATTGATTTTGTTATTTTTGTTAATTCTTGATATACTATTCTTCCAGCTCCTATATTTGTGTGTCCTACTTCTGAATTTCCCATTTGTCCATCTGGTAACCCAACATTTAATCCACTAGTATAAATTTTTGTTGTTTGATATTTTTTCATAAGTTTATCTATATTAGGTGTGTTTGCTAATTTTATTGCATTTCCATCAGTTTTTTCGTTTATTCCAAAACCATCTAATATCATTAGCATTACTGGCTTCTTTTCCATTTTATCTACTCTCCTTTTTGGCGAATGGTACATAAAACATAATTTTTTGCTATTTTCTAAGTATATGTTTTATTTACCTTACTTATCAAAATTTACAATTTTAGAAAATTCTTCTGCATTAAGGCTTGCTCCGCCAACTAAGCCTCCGTCAATATCTGACATTTCAAATAGATCTCTTGCATTTGATGATTTTACACTTCCGCCGTACTGTATTATAACTCCTTCTGCCTCATTTTGTCCATACATTTCTGCTAATTTTTTTCTAATTTGCATAATAGTAGCATTTGCATCTTCCTTTGTTGCAGTTTTTCCAGTTCCAATTGCCCAAATTGGTTCATATGCTATTATAATTTTGTCTAAATCTTTTGACTTAATACCTTCAAAAGCTTTTTCAACTTGGCTTGTTATTATTTTTTCTGTAATTCCATTTTCTCTTTGTTCTAATGTTTCTCCAACACATACTATAGGTTTTAATCCAATTGCTAAAGCTGATTTTATTTTTTTATTAACAGTCTCATCTGTTTCTGAAAAATATTGTCTTCTTTCAGAATGTCCTATTATTACATATTCAACTCCGATTGATTTTAACATTTGACCAGATATTTCTCCAGTATATGCCCCTTTTTCAGCCCAGTGCATGTTTTGTGCACCTATTTTTATATTTGTTCCTTGTACATGTAGTAAAGCATAAAACAGATCAACATATGGTACACATAAAATAACTTCATTTTTTGTATCTTTTACAAGTGGTGTTAAGTCTTGGATAAAATTTATAGTTTCATTTGGAAGCATATTCATTTTCCAGTTTCCTGCAATTACTTTTCTTCTCATATTTTCTAGTAGATGTTAACCAAAAGTCAACATCTTCTCCTTTCTATAATTTTTTTATACGTTTTTTATATTTTTTTACCTTCTGCCAATTTATTTTTGATTATTTGTAATAACTTATTTTTTGCTTCTTCAGTATAATCGTTTATAAATTCACAGTCAAATTGTTTTCTTAAATTTTCGTTTTTAGAATATTCTTCAATATGTTCTTGAATTTCTTTTAAACGTTTTTGCTCTATTTCAATAGGGAGATTTCTTTTCTTTAATTCAATCTTTGCCCTTTCAACATCTTTAGGTATCATGTATATAGAAAATACATTTTTAACACACTTTTTAAATTCATATATTGTGCTATAATGCACCTCTGTTACTTGATTTTTATCTGATTCTATATCTTTTTTGCCTATTTTGCGTATTTTGCTCCTAAAAATTCAAAATCTACTACTATTTTTTTATCTTTTTTCAATTGTTCAAATTCTTCATCACTTACAAATTCTTTGTCTATTCCATTTATTTCGCCATTTCTTCTCTTTCTTGTTGTTACTATAACTAAATTTGTAAATCCGAGTTCTTTTACTATTGTGTTTTTGAAAAAAGATTTTCCTATTCCAGTTATTCCAGATAATGTTACTATCATTTTTGTACCTTTCTTGTAAGAACAATTATTTTGAAATCTCATCATTTTCTCGATTATTATTGCAAATATCTCTTACTTTTTGAAATATTTCTTCATAATCATAATCTGTTGGAAATTTCGTTCTTTTACTTTTAATTAGTGCAAATGCTTCTTCTAATGGTAGCCATACAACTTTTTCAACCTCTTGCTCTTGTGCTTTGACTTCTGAAGAATTCCTTTTTAAACAGTAAAATGTAATAAAGAAATTCTTTTTTTTACCTGAACTTTCGAATTTTAAAGGTGCTGCATTTCTATTTAATTTTATTACTCTCATTGCTTCTTCAAAATCTATTCCAAGTTCTTCTTTTAGTTCTCTAATCATTGCTTGAGTTAGTGTTTCATCTTTATCTACATGGCCTGAGCATAAATCTAATTTTCCAGGAGTAAGCCCTTTATTTACTCTTTTTTCAATTAGAACCTCGTTTTTTTCGTTAATTACAAAACAACTTACTCCTCTAAGCCATTCATCATCATTTAAACTTTTTTCTAATTTTTTTTCTATCAGTTTCTTCATTTTGCCATTTTTGTCATATACTCTATAATACATTGACTTAGGTTTATATCCACTTATTGTTTCCATTTTTCAACATCCTTTATTTATCTAATAAACACTCAATTCCTGGTAATTTCTTTCCTTCTAAGAATTCTAGTGAAGCTCCTCCACCTGTTGAGATATGTGTCATTTTGTCTGCTAATCCTGCTTTTTCAACTGCAGCTGCTGAATCTCCACCACCAATTATTGTTGTTGCATCTATTTCTGCTAATGCTTTAGCAATTTCATTTGTTCCTACAGCAAATTTGTCAAATTCAAATAATCCTAAAGGTCCATTCCATACAACTGTTTTTGCTGTTTTTAATTCTTCCTTGAACATTTCTATTGTTTTTTCTCCAATGTCAAATCCTTCCCAACCATCAGGAATATCTGTCCAAGCTACTGTTTTAGATTCAGTATCTGGTTTAAATTCTTTACCAATAACTGTATCTACTGGAAGCATTAATTTAACACCTTTTTCTTTTGCTTTTTCCATTAAACTTAATGCTAAGTCACATTTATCTGGTTCACAAAGTGAATTTCCTACATTATATCCTTGTGCTTTGAAGAATGTATATGCCATTCCTCCACCAATCATTAATGTATCAACTTTTTCTAATAAATTACCAATAACTCCTATTTTGTCTGATACTTTTGCTCCTCCTAATATTGCAACAAATGGTCTTTTTGGATTATTTAATGCATCACCTAAGAATTTTAATTCTTTCTCAATTAAAAATCCTGATACAGCAGGTAAATAGTGTGCAATACCTTCTGTTGAAGCATGTGCTCTATGAGCTGTACCAAATGCATCATTTACATATACATCTGCCATACTAGCTAATTGTTTTGCAAATTCTGGGTCATTATCTGTTTCTTCTCTATGGAATCTTACATTTTCAAGTAACATTACTTGACCTTCTTTTAAATTTGCAGCCATTGTTTTTGCACTATCTCCTATTACATCTTTGGTCATAAGAACTTCTTGACCTAATAATCTAGATAATTCTTTTCCAACTGGTGCAAGTGAAAATTCTGGTTTAAATTCTCCCTTTGGTCTTCCTAAATGTGAACATAGAATTATTTTACATTTTTGATCAATTAAGTATTTAATTGTAGGTAATGCTGCAACTATTCTTCTATTGTCTGTTATATTTTGGTGTTCATCCATTGGCACATTAAAATCACATCTTACAAATACTTTTTTTCCTTTTAAATCAATGTCTCTAATAGTTTTTTTACTCATTTTGAATTCCTCCTATTTTTTATTTGGTAATTTTGTGGTATTTTATTATTTGTCTTTTGTCTAGTATTTACCATTTTTTTTAGACAATACTATTTTATATCAAAAAAGAATACTTTTCAAGTATTCTTTTGTTTTTTTATATTTATTTATGGTCTACACTAGCCATATAGCATGCTAAATCAACTAATTTGTTTGAATATCCCCACTCGTTGTCATACCAAGCTACTAATTTAACAAATGTATCTGTAAGCATAATTCCAGCTGAAGCATCAAATATTGATGTATGTGGATCACTAATAAAATCTGAAGATACAACAGCTTCATCTGTGTATTCCATAATTCCTTTTAATTCATTTTCTGTAGCTCTTTTTACAGCTGCACATATTTCTTCATATGTTGTTGGTTTTTCTAGGTTACATGTTAAATCAACAACTGAAACATCTACAGTTGGTACTCTAAATGCCATACCTGTTAATTTTCCATTTAATGATGGAATAACTTTTCCAACAGCTTTTGCTGCTCCTGTTGATGAAGGTATAATGTTAGCTGAAGCTGCACGTCCACCTCTCCAGTCTTTTTTAGAAGCTCCATCAACAGTTTTTTGTGTTGCTGTTGTTGAGTGAACTGTTGTCATAAGACCTTCTTTTATACCAAAATTATCATTTATTACTTTAGCTAAAGGTGCTAAACAGTTTGTTGTACAAGATGCATTTGATACAATGTTCATATCTGTTGAATATGTTTCATTATTTACTCCCATTACAAACATTGGTGCATCTTTAGATGGAGCACTTATTAAAACTTTTTTTGCTCCTGCTTCTAAATGTGCTTGAGCTTTTTCCATAGTTGTAAATACACCTGAACATTCTAGTACATATTCTACTCCAAGTTCTCCCCATGGAATATTTTTTGTTTCTATTTCATTATATACTTTTATTGTTTTTCCATCTACTACTAAATTTCCGTCTTTTTCTTCTACTGTTCCATTGAATCTTCCATGTACAGTATCAAATTTTGTCATATAAGCCATATAATCTGCGGCTACGAATGGGTCGTTAACTGCTACAACTTCGACATCTCCTTTTCCTAATGCTGCTTGGAATGCTAGTTTACCTATTCTTCCAAATCCGTTAATTCCTACTTTTACTGACATAAAATTTCCTCCTTTTTTGAAACTGGTTTTCTTTGATTTACACAAAGTTCCAATTCAATTTTACATTTTTCTATTATTTGCCTTTTACAGCACTTTCATTCTATAACAAAATATCTTCCTTTGCAAGTACTATTTTAAAAATTATAAATATTTTTTTAATGTTTCTACACTATCTTCTTGCATAATAACAAAATCATTTAAAATTTGCCTAACTTCTTTGTCAACACTTGGATTATTATTTAATAATCTTCTTCCTTCTATTATTCCCATATTTGTTCCTTGAAGTAACAGTTCAGATATGTTAGAATTACTTTTATCAGTAAGTGTATTCATTTGTACTCCATACCATGTCATCATTTTATTCATGACATTTGTTTCTTGTGGTTCTTTTGAACTATATTGTGGATATATTTTATCAACTCTTTGTGCAATTTCTTTATATTTGCCATATTCTACATCTAAAACTTCTTGAAATCTTGGGTCTCCAACTTTATTGGCAACATAAGATATTGCATCCATTCCCATTGTAGTTCCTTTACTAACCTCGTCTAAAACTTTAACATTATAATCTTCCATAATAATTATCATTCCTTTCTAACAAAAGGCTTATATGCGAATATATTTACCTTTTTATTTTTCATATTATTTACAATATTTGTGAATTTTATGCGTTTTGTTTGATTTTTACATAAAAAAGTGGTATAATATTTATTGTACTTTTGTCTAGACTTAAACTAGACATAAATTGCTAATTTGCAAAGATTTGCAGAGGAGGTAAGCAGATTATGGTATTTATGTTTATTGGCTTCTTAGCAATGTTTATTTTTAGGGCTTTGACTATGAAGCAGTCTACACAAACATTTCTATGCACAGCTTCACTTGTACTTGGTATCTTATTAGGGCTTTTTTGTCCGACAATGTATGGTGGAACACCTGAAGTATTAATTTCTACAGAGCTTCTGCCATTATCTGAAGAGGAAATCTACTTGACAGAAGACAATGGGAACTACATATACAGGGTGGAAGATGGAAACAAAACTGTACTGAAAACCATAAGCAGTAAAGATGTATCTATTAGAGTAATAAACACTCTTAATGAACATTGCTTAAATTACTGCTCACAAACGGCAATTCCGACGCCCTTTAGTTTCTCGTTACTTCCCATAAAGAAGTATTACTATGAATTCAGGATTTGCAACAACAATACTGATTCGACAACGGATTCTGCTATGTAGGCACTTAACATTAATCATAAATCATAATTGTTTTAACTTCAGAAAGCAAGAAGGATTGGGAAAAATTATTCCTAGTCTTTCTTGCTTTTTTATATTCTAAGAAAAGTCATCCCATGAAATAGGTGAGTTTCCTTAGAAGATAGTTATGGAAGAGTTAGATTTTCTTATGCAACTTTGTTGCTTAGAAAATCTTGGTCTTGTTTTTATATAATAAAAAAAGCATTTTCTGTAATTAAATCATCAAATAATTTTAGTCCATGCACTTTTATTTTTTTTGAACATATAATTTGTTATGAGATAAAACAATTTTAAAATTTGTTTATCCCAAAAATGGAGGTGCTCTTATGTTTTCTGCACTTTGCATAAGTGGATTTTTTCAGTTTTTGCAAACTGCTATTTTTACAGTTGGATATATCTCTGGAACACAACTTTTTCCAGAACCATTATCTGCAGAAGAAGAAAGTCTATGTCTTGAAAAATTAAGTACAGGTGACGAGGAAGCTCGCAATATACTTATAGAACATAACTTAAGATTAGTTGCTCATGTATGCAAAAAGTATAGTAATTCTAATGTTGACCAAGATGACTTAATTTCAATAGGTACAATAGGTCTAATAAAAGGAATAAATAGTTTCAAGCCAGAAAAAGGAGCTAGATTATCTACATATGTATCTCGTTGTATTGACAATGAAATTCTTATGCATTTTAGAGCAACCAAAAAACTGAACTCTGAAGTTTTTTTAGATGAACCTATTGGTAAAGACAAGGATGATAATGTTGTTACTTTACAAGAAGTATTAGAAAATAACGAACGAAGTGTAGAGGATTCTGTTGATTTAAAAATGAAAATCAAAATATTATATGAAAAAATGAAAAAGGTTTTAAAAGATAGAGAACGCACTATTTTAGAGCTCCGCTTCGGTTTAGATGGTAACAAACCAAAAACTCAATTTGAAATTGCTGAACAAATGGGAATTTCTCGTTCATATGTGTCTCGTATTGAATCTAAGGCTATTACTAAATTAGCTAAGGAAATCAAAGAATAGGAATAAATAATAGTCTTTTTTTAAATTTTCTATATTATTAGCAAAACTTAAAGCCCATTCTTTTATGCTGAATGGGCTCAAATAGATAAATATATTTCTATATTCTAATCACTTAATCTAACAACAACAGTGTTATTTATAACTTTTATACTATCTTTTTCAGGATAATATTTCATATTTTTAAACTCTTCTGACTCAAGAATATCTGTGCATTCTCTCTCACTTACCAAGTTCAAATTTACCCCTACATATTCATAAAATACTTTTCTCCAACTATCTAAATTGCCCCACCAAATAGTTGAATTTTCTGAGATAAATCCCCAACTCCTCTTAAATATCTTTTTAGCTTCTATTGAAGTATTATCTCTATCTAAATATGAATTATTTTCTAATCCTCCTAAAAGTAATACTGGCATTTCTGGTGTATATTCATCTAATTGTTCTATTCTAGTTACTAATCTAAGAGCTGTATTTTCAGCCTGATTTTGCATTGCCTGTATTGCAATATATGAAGCATTATCTTGCCATAAATAATTCCAAGCAATTACTAAACTACAAAATGCAACTATATATTTAAATTTTTTATAAACATCTGTTTTGGGCAACATTTCTAACAATTTAAAAAATATTGGAAAAATAAATATCATTGAGCAGGCCATTAATATATGAATATCTACATCTGGTACCATTATTTCAATTATTCCAAAACATATTGGAGCTATTATTATAAATATTATAGCTAATATAGTATTTACTCTTTTTTCATATACTTTATTTTTTATTATAATATGTACAATAGAAATAAACATTGTTGCAAAAATAATTAAATAAAAGAAATTTGTAAGCCAAATGGTATTTG
This sequence comes from uncultured Clostridia bacterium, assembly GCA_944393735.1. GTDB lineage: Bacteria > Bacillota > Clostridia > TANB77 > CAG-508 > CAG-269. The sequence goes on along the minus strand of CALYBE010000007.1, from coordinate 7,164 downwards.
GTATCATTTTGTCAGTAAAATAATAGTTAAAAAAGCTTTTATATGCTTCTGGTAATAATTCTGGTAATTGTAATAAAGTTTTTAACCCTATTGAGTTAGCTCCACTATAATCACTTGCATGCAAGTTTTTTATTAATAATGTTAAATGCGAAAATATATAGAATAAGACTATGCCTACAATTCCCATTAATAAATATTTGAAAATATTAACAAAAATTTGCTTAACATCTTTCTTATTTAATGCATCTATTATCAAAGTTGCAATACATAAAACCATTGTTACTGACAAATATGTTTGATACATTCCCATAGAAAAAGCTATAAGTAAACCACATATAAATATTGTCCATTTACTTCCCTTTTTATTACTTTTTCCGTGAAGTCGAAGTAGCTGAACATTCCGAAGTTTTATTTGTTGCGGTATTGGGTAGGCTTAAATAATGATGCTTTTCTTGCTTTCTCATTAAATAAACTGCTAAAGTAGCTAAAAGCATTCCTAGTATATATGCATCAGAACAGTAAAAGAATGTTAAAGTTGCGGAAAAATTCGGTGCTACAGCAAATAATATTGCTGTAATATATTTATAATATTTGTTTTTTATTTCTAAAATATTTATTACTAAAATTACAGTTATACCCAAAAGTACACTACTAATTAAAGTTGCCAATACTGGAGAAACAATGTTTCCTTTTAATCTTTGTATTATATCTAAGCCAAATCTTAATAGCATTGCTTCCCAAATATCTGCTTGATGGTACATACTGTTTATTAAAGTATCAGGTCCAGTTATCATTAACGCATAAAGTTGAAAATGCACAATCATTGATGTTACTATTGTTACCCAAAATGTTGTTCTTTTCTCTTTGTCGTAATTATCTTTTTTAAATAATGTTTTTATTTTTTCCATCTCCAAATTCCTTTCTTTAATTATTAATATAAAGTTATTGTTATAATATTGAAAAATTATTTCCTTATTGAACATAAAATTGCTTTAATATTAACATATATTAGGAATTATATCATAAACTCATAAAAAATCAATTACTTTCTATTATTAATATAAAAACACATCCTATTTATTATGCTTTTTTCTAAAAAGCCAAATACTAATTACTATAATCAAAATTACAAGAACAACTACAAGGATATAAAATATTTCTCTTTTGTTAGCAGAATTTAATGTTTCTTCATCATCTTCTATATATCTTTCTTCAACAATACCTTCTATATTATTAATTTGGGCATTTTGAATTTTTTCAATTTCATATGCCTCTTCTAATTCTTGTTGATTTTCTTTTTGCTCTTCTAAATATGCCTGCTCCTCTGCTTGACTCCTTTTATATACATTAATTACATACTCTTTTTTTGTATAACCATTTTGAGCAATAACAGTAACAATAATTTCATTATTTCCATCTTGTAAATAATCTTTTCCAGTAATATTTACTGTCGAATTTTCATTTTCAGGAATTGCAAGCACATTCAAGTTTGAAACAGTATTAGATACCTGAACATTATAATGTGTTATATTGTTATCAAATACAAAGTTCAATAATGTGCTTTCTATTGCCAATGTTTCTAAATTTGTATTTGCTTGTTCTAAATTTGCAGTTTTAGTCACCTGAATTATATATTTTCTCTCTTGTGTTTTATCTTCTGGAAGTACTTTAATCTCAATTATATTTAGTCCTTCTTTCAATCCTAAATTTCCTATTACTTCAATTGTTGCATTTGAATTTTCAGCTATTGCAAGAACTTCTATATCATTAACATCATTTGAAACAGTTAAATAATATTCATAAATATCTTTTTTAAAATTAGGAACAATTCCTGGAATGTTTAATCTTAGATTTTTTAGAGAAGAATTATCCTTTTGTGTATTTGTTCCTTGCTCTTTTTTAGTTTCTATTTGTAGTAAAGATTCTTCGTTTCCAATTTGTACTTGAACTTCCTTAAAATTTGTTTGTATTAATTGCCCTGTTTGGGTATAAAACTCACCATCAATTATAAAGTTTGCAATTCCACTTTCTTTTGCCCTAAATTTGTATTTTACAAGTTCTCCTTGTCTTGATTCATTTCCACCAGTTGAATCATACCAAACTGAAATAATGCAGTCTTCGATTATATTAGTATTTTCTGGACCAGAAATATACTCTAATTTTGTATTATCAAAATTAAGATAAGAAGTAAATGCTGCTGTTTTTGTGTTTTCTATATTTAATGTAATTTCTATTTCTTCATTTATTTCTACTGTTTGTTTGTCAGAAGTTAAAAATACAGTTCCAGTTGTATTTGCATAGCTCTCATTTAAATAAAGAAAACAAAATATTAGCATAAATAATAATATATTTAAAATTTTAAATTTAATTTTAAAATATTTTAACAATTGTGGCTTATCATTATTTCTGGTCATTTATAACCTCCTTCTTAATATTTTTAATATTAACCTATAATATTAAAAACGACTAAATTTTTTTAATATCATTAATTTACTGTATAATTATTTGAATACCAAGTATATGTCTTTGAATAAGCAATAAATCTACAGATGTTGGCTTACTTCCATTTTTATTAATGTTTGTTGCTTTTTTAAAAATATCATGTAGTTTTTCTATTTCTAAAATGTGTCTTTGTAAAACTAAGAGATCTACACTATTTATTTTTCCATCTCCATTTGCATCTCCATATAAAATAATATTATATTGTCTTAAAATTTGGCTATTTTCTTTTACTCTTATCTTACAACCTGTTCCTACTAAATCATTTTCACCTAATATTTGATCTTGATAATTTACTATTTCGATTTCTAAATCTGTTGTAATTAATTTTTTAATTTCTTGAACTGTATTATTTGTATAATCTATTCCACTTATTTCAAGACTATTCAATTGTAGAGAACTATCAAAATGTATTTCTGAATCCTCCATTTTTCTTACAACAATTACTTTGCATTCCTCTTTTATATTTGTATTCTCTTCAGAAGCGGCTAAAACTATAGTATCTCCTTCTTTATTAGCTGTTATAATTCCATTTTCATCAATTTTTGCAATTTCTGAATTCTCACTTTTGTATAAAATATTTTTGTTGTTTGCATCATCAGGTTCTATATAAGCATTGATTTTAAATGTATCGCCAATCTGCATATAAATTTCATTTTGGTCTATTGAAATTCCAGTTACTTTACTATAAACATATATTAAGATTTGACTTTGTACTGAGTTTTCTTCTGCTTTTACTGTAATAGTTGTACTTCCAGAGCTTATTGCATGAATATTTCCATTATCATCTACTGTTGCAACTCCTGGATTGCTTGAAGTAAAAGTTACTTTATGTGTATTTGCTTCTACTGGTGAAATTGTAATTTGAAGTTGCTTTTTTTCGCCTTTTTGAAGTGTAGTGTTATCAATACTTATATCAATTTTTTCAATTTCAACATTTGGCAATTCACTTACATATGGTTGATAAATATATCCTATTATACCATTTTCTAATTTTACCATATCCCATCTTTCTCCTGATTGTTGTCCCTTTTTTATTCGAGTCATTTTATCTGGGTTTGAAACTGTTGTAGTTATCTCGTATGATGTACTTGGACCAGTTCTTATATTAACATTTTGAGCATTACAATAAACTTTTGTATTATCATCTATGAAGTAACTTGAATTAATACTAGGACTTTGTGTTGGAATTTCAGGCATATTATTATATATCGGAATTACAAAGCTCATTGCAGTATTTAAAACACCTGTTTTTTCATACCCATTATATATTGATTTTGACTCACTATATGGAGCTAATACATTTGTCATATATTGATGCCAAAATAATCCATTTCCATTTGTATCTACAACATCGAATTTTTGTAGATATATTGTGTTTTGCCCAACATTAATATAACTTGCCCCAATGAATATACCTCCTCCAGTAACTGCTCTTTCTTTAGTATTCCATGGAATTAAATATCTATTTTTAATTTCTGTACTTGCACCTTTTCCATCTCTTGCATATTGTAAACCATTCTTTATAGCTCCCATTGGTTCAGAAGAACTCGTTGCACCAATATTGTAAAAGTTGTATAATCCTTCAAAACCAGCTACTGTACCACTAATTGATGGGTGAGTCAAAAATGGTCCAACCTCTTGTTTTATTCTAGAAGCTAAGTGATATGGACTTACAGATGAGATTTGTCCACCTCTTAAAATCAAGTCTGAATATTTTTCACTCATTGATATGTTATTTCCATTGCTGTCTAAATAATTAACTTTTGTATTATAAAATTCAGTACCATATAAAATTTTTTCTATACCATTTAAATTATTTGTGTTTGAATCATATGATAATTCTTCAAATTGGAATATTCTAACTTCGTTTAAAAAATTTCTTGGATCCATGCAATATTCAACAGCTTGCCTTGAACTATCTACCCACCCTGCATCTACTTCGACATTATATTGTCCAGGAGTAGTGTTTTTCCAACTGTCAGTATAGTTTTTAGGTACTAAATTTATTCCAAAAGCATTTTCCTGTTCTATTACATAATTCCAATCTAAATTGGTATATAATGCTGTAAATTTCCAGTTCGGATGTTTTTTTAAAATTTCTTGCAAATAAGGCTGATAGCTACTTGGAAAGTTTTCAATTCCTGTAGTTTGACTTGAAGCATCAGCTTTAAAATATAAAAATGATAATAAACTTATTAAAACAAATAAAATTGATATTAGTATAATATAATTTCTTTTTTGATTTAAAATTTTCAATTTATAAATAAATGTAGTTTTCAGCCAACATCCTCTCCTTTCATAAAATTTATTTAGATTACTTCTTTTGCTTTAATAATAATTCTTTTTTTAGAATCTGATGTGCAAGTAATTAATGTAACTTCCCTTTCCTCAATAGTCACTGGTTCTAAACAACTTGTATCTTTTGGAAGTACTGTATATATATCAAATATTTGATATTCTACTTTTCCTATTATGTTATCTGATATTGCAAATTTATCACCTATATTAAGTTTCTTTAGATTTCTAAACATATTTTTATTTTTGAAATTATGTCCCGCTATACAACAATTACCTATTTCATTTGGGTTAACACCCCAAAATTTAGTTACTGAAATATTTAATGCTTGTTCTGAGTAATTTTGTAATACATAAGTTTCTAATCCAATGCTTGGTATCTCTAATTTTGCACATACATTATATTCTTTGTATTCTTTAATTATTTCTTCTTTTGGATATTGTTTTAATGTTTTTATTTCTTCTGTTTGATTTTCACTTAAAAGATTATCTTCTTTGATATTGACTTTTATCACATCTGATTCAGAATCTTGGCTAAGTAATAAACTTTCATTTGAATCAGAATCTTGAACAACAGATGTTTCTGAATCTTGATTTTGACCCACATAATAACTTTGATTTGATTTAAAGGTTTTTAGCAAATATAAGATTATTCCAATAATAACAATAGATATAATATATATGAAAAATAAAAATTTTATTTTATTTTTTTCCATCTTTAATCTCATTCCTTCCTATAGGCACAAAACCAGGTCGGAAAAGAATTTATTTTAGCTCTCCAACCTTTTATCTAATTGCAGATTTATGTAAAGAAAAATGAGATTACCTCATTTTTCTTATTTTATGAATTACGAAAACTAATGTTACTAAAGCAATTGCATAAGCTAAAATCTGCATATAAATATTTACACCTGTTTTAGGTAAAGTTTCTGGAACTTTTTCAATTATTTCTTCTGTTGGAGTTGTTGATTCTGTTTCATTTTTTTCTGGAATTGTAGGTTGTTCAGTATCTGTTGAACCATTAGGTTCTTCAGGTATTGGTTCACTTGGCTCTTCTGGAATTGTTGCAGTTTCTAATACTGTAAAACTAAATGTTTCCTCTGCAATAACACTATCAGAATTATCTCTATCAATTAATTTTAAAGTAATTTTATATTCTCCAGCATCACTAAAATTTGCTCTAACATTTAAAACTTGTTCAACATCTTTTCCTCCTATTTTATAACCTTGAGCATCTCCCCAGCCACTTTGAATAATGTCATGCTCTAAATCAGATTCATCTGTTCCTAATAGCTTTACTGTTGCTCCCATTGGTGTAGATGCTTCTGCTATAAGTCTTGCGTGTTCATAATATTTTCCCATTGGTGAAGAATAAGAAAGTTTCATTTCTTTTTCTTCATCTTTTATTACTTCTCCTGAGTATTCTAATTTAAATGTATAATCTATATATTCAGGTTCAACTGTTACATTTTTTACTATTGGTGTTGTAATATCATCATAAGTAACTGAAGCATCTGGATTAGATAAACCTTCACCTGTCACTGTAAATTCAGTTGGATTTGATGTCGTTATATCTGATTTTGCCCTAAAAGTCACACTCATACTTGTGCTTGGATTTGTACCTCCTGTTGAATCATAAAAAACCACTCTTACTTTATCAGTTGTATCATTTGCTGTTCCTCCATCTGCCGAAACATATTCAAAAATATTATTATCATATGCTATATCAAATGTATATGCACCTAACTCTTCTCCAAATTGAACAGTTACTTTAACTTCTTCACCTGGTCTTACTGTTGTTTTGTCTGTATCAACTGAAATTGAGTCCAATGATTCTGCATAAACATTTCCTGTAAACATAAGTAAACAAAACATTATTGATGTAGCAATTATGCTAATTATTTTTTTCATTTTCAATCTCCTCCTTTTTTTGTTTTATATTTTTATTATGTCAATTTTTTAAAAAATCATATAGTAAATTTTTGCTATTTTTAAATTTCATTGATTTTTCAAAAATTTTTTTTTATAAAAAAATAGTTAAATATTAATATTTCGCAGACAAGACCCAGATTGTTACACCCTAGCTATGTTTTGTCAAGAAATATTAATATTTAACTATTTTGTAATAATTTATTAAAAAAAAAAAAAGTTATATATCAACATTTCGCAGACAAGACCCGGATTGTTACACACTAGCCGTGTTTTGCCAAAAAATATTAATATATAACTTTTGCAATAAAAAAATTTAATCTCAAATTAAAATTCCAATATCTCTAGCAGTTTTCACCAAATCATAATCCATAGTAACTCTTCTAAGATTACTCTCATGAGTATTACCATAAACTGCACCAATTTCAGTTGATACAG
>CALYBE010000006.1 GCA_944393735.1 uncultured Clostridia bacterium | reverse complement strand
TTGTTCCATTTACATTTATCATTCCTGAGCCACTTGCAGTTATTGCGTTTTCACCTTCATTTGAATAGCTTAAAAATGAGCTTTTTAGTGTTTGAGCTGCAGTGCTATTTTCGTTTGTAACATTAACTACAATTCTGTCTCCTTCTTTTAGAATTATATCATTGTTTTTTAATTGATTTAGTACTTGTGTTGTATATTCTACATAATAAACATTTTCTCCTATCTTTGTGTAATTTGCTTGTGTGGTTTTCTTTCCTGGGTTCTCATCTAAATATTGAAGTTCAATATCAACATTGTATGTATTTCCTGTGGCTGCTAATTTGCTTTCAAGATCTTGATATTTTGCCATTGTTAATTTCCCAGTATTTTGTACATCAATTACAAATTCATTAACCATTAATTTTACATTTTCTTGTACTACATTGTCATTTCTTGCTGTTAATGTTACTAATGGTGCTACAAATAATAATGCAGCAGATACACATATTGCTATTACTGTTGCTGTTGATTTTTGCATAATTACCACTTCCTTTCGTTTTTTCTTTTTTTACTATTTCTACTTTTCTTATTTTAGTCCTTTGCAAGTGTTAGTACACCAATGTTTTTTCTGCTTATACCTTTTTCTACTAATACTTTTGCACACTCATTAACAGTATTTCCTGTTGTATAAATGTCATCTATTATTAATATTTTTTTATTTTGAATCTTATCTATATTTCTAACTTTGTAAACATTTTTTGCATTTTCTTCTCTTTGTTGTTTATTTAATGTGCTTTGAGGAACAGTATTTTTTACTTTTTTTAGGACTTTTTTTTCTATTTTAATTTTTAACATATTTGCTATGGGTCTTGCTATAAGTTCACTTTGATTATATCCTCTTTCTTTTTTTCGCTGTTTACTTATCGGTACTATTAATATTATATCATACTTTTTTAATTTTTCAAATTTTTTTTGTTTGTTTTCTAAAAAAAAAAAGAAATTGTTTTATAAATATACGGCTTTTCTTGAAATTTTAAAGATAAAATGTGTTTTCTGATTAATTCTTGATATTTAAAAAAATAGTAATGTTCTATAAAATTTTTTTCTTCTGATTCTAAATAATCATCTACCTCGAATTTAAATTCTTTTTCTAATTCTGCTTTGCATTTATTGCATAAGGAATTAACATTGATTTTTCCACAATTCCCGCACACTTGCGGATAAATTAGGTCTAAAATTTTCTCTTTTATTTTTATTATCACTTATTGCTCCTATTTTAGTTATATTTTTTATTTTCAAAATTTATTGTTTTTAATGGATAGGAATTAATATCCCTACCCACTAAACTGTAACAATTTTTATGATTTTTTTCTTCTATTAGTCTAATTTGATTTTTGTTGGAACTTTTATTACAACTTCAGTTCCCTTGCCTACTTCACTCTTAATATCTATACTTCCTCCATTTCTATCTAACAAGTCTTTTGCTATTGAAAGGCCTAAACCTGTTCCTCCCATTTCCCTGCTTCTAGCTTTGTCTACTCTATAAAATCTTTCAAATATTCTTGTTAGGTCTTCTTCTGGAATTCCAATTCCATTGTCAAATACTTTGATATATGCATCATTATAAACAAATCCTACATAGATTTTTATTTCTCCACCTTCTTTGGTATATTTTATACTATTTGTTAAAATATTTAATACTACTCTTTCTATGTCATCTCTATCAGCATATACTGGTGGTACATCTGCTGTTACAAAGCAATTTACTGTATGATTTTTCTTTTTTATTTCTATTGCAAGTTTATCTTGACATTTCTTAACTAGTTCTCCTAAATCAAATTGCTCTTTTTTTACTACTTCTTTGTTACTATCATTTTTTGATAATGTAAGTAAATCTGTTACTAATTTTGCCATTCTTCTTGCTTCTGAAGCAATTACATTCAAGAATTTACTTTGTGTTTCTTTATCATATTCTTCTTCTAATAATGTATCTGCATATCCCATTATAGATGTAATCGGTGTTTTTAATTCATGAGATACATCTGCTATAAATTCTTTCCTCATGTTGTCTAGTTTTACATGTTCTGTGATATCTTGTAATACTACAATTACTCCAACTGTTTTGTCATTGTCTTTTTTAAATGGTGCAAAATATGCGTTTACAAATCTGTCTTCTATTTGAAATCTTTTTTCTGTGTTTGTCCAATTTTCTAAATAAATAATTTTTTCTAAATTTATATTTAAATGAAGTTTTTCAAATATATCTTCAAATGTTAAATGTTCTGGTAATACATTTAACATTTTTTTAGCAGCTGGATTAATTAATATTATTTTTCCATTTCTGTCAAATGCTATTATTCCATCTGTCATATGTAAAAATACACTATTATTAATGTCTAAGTCATTATTTGATACTCCTTGACCTTTAATAAGTCTTGTTTTAGGAAACATTATCTTTTGTTGTAAATACTTTTTCATTAGAATTTCACTAATTATTAGTACTACTATGTCTATTATAACAACTGCTATTGCTAATTGATAACCTTCTAACATTATTTCTCACCTTTTTTGCTAACTTTTTTGATTTCTTTATATATTTTTTCTTGTACATTTTTTACTGATTTAGTGAATGATTTTTCTCCCATTTTGCGCATTTCATCCGGATTTTTTATTATTTCTAATATTTCACTATTTAAATTATCTTTTCTTAATTCATTGTTTAATATGATTTTAGCCGCACCTATTTTTTCAAGTACTTCTGCATTGTGTAGTTGGTGGTTTTGGCTTACATTTGGAAGTGGTATTAAAATTGATGGTTTTGCTAAATTAGATATTTCTGTTATTGTCATTGCCCCACTTCTAGCAACTATTACATCTGAAATGTTCATTATTTCTTCCATATTATATATATATGGTAGAATTTTTGCATCTTCTATTTTTTCAATGTTTATTAATTTTTTTGATAATTCTTCTTTTACTATATCATATTGTTTTGGACCTGTTGCCCAAATTATTTGATAATCTTTATTTAATTTATTTTCAATTATTCCAACTACAGCTTCATTTATTTTTTGTGCTCCTTGGCTTCCACCAAATATTAGAATAATTGGTTTATTTTCTTTAAGTTCTAATTCTTTTAAAATTTTTGATTTTTGTTCTTGCGAATAATTTTGTTTCTTGATTTTTACAGGTGTTCCTGTAAATACAATATTTTTGGCATGTGGTAATCTACTTCTAGTTTCTTCAAAAGATATTAGTACAGTATCTGCTTTTTTAGATAACATCTTAACTGCTTTTCCTGGAAAAGCATTACTTTCATGTAATACTACTGGTATTTTTTCTTTTTTAGCTGCCCATACTACTGGTCCACATATATACCCACCAGCTCCTACTACAATGTCTGGTTTAAATTCTTTTATTATTTTTCTTGCTTTTCCTGTTGCTCTGAGTGTTGTATACATTTTTTTTAAGTTCTCAATTGAAATTTCTTTACTTAGACCGTATGCTTCTATTGTTTTTAATTCATAACCAGCTCTTGGTACTAAGTCATTTTCTAAACCTCTTGAAGTTCCAATAAATATTATTTTTGAATCTTTTTCTTCTTCTTTAATTTTATTTGCTATTGCTATGCCAGGATTTATGTGTCCTCCTGTCCCTGCGGCAGCTATTATGACTCTCATATTTTTCTAATAAATGCTAGCTATAGTCTAAATCTATAATCTAACATCTTCTCCTTTCACTAAAGTTACCTTATTTTAATTTTTATATAACTTTTCAAATATTATGCTTTTTTTGAAAAATCATAAATATTTTATTTGTGTTAAATATATTTTTTTCTTATTTATGCCTGTTTTGAGCTGGCTCTTGATATGCTGAGTAGTACACCTACTTCGCACAAAAGTAAGAATAATGCTGTTCCACCATAGCTAAAGAATGGTAATGGCATTCCTGTTGCTGGCATTGAAGATGTTACTACAGCTACATTTATTATAACTTGAATTCCTACAAGAGTAGTTATTCCTACTGCAACTAGACTACCAAACATGTCTGGTGCTTTCATTGCTATTAGTACACCTCTCCAAATGAAAATTGCAAATAAAATTAATACAATTGCACATCCTACAAAACCTAATTCCTCAGCAATTACTGAAAAGATGAAGTCATTGTGTGGTTCTGGTAAATACAAATATTTTTGTTTACTTTCTCCTAAACCTGCTCCAAATAATCCCCCTGATCCTATAGCATATAAACTTTGTATTACTTGCCAACCGTCTCCTGTTGCATCTTTCCATGGGTCTATAAATGTTATTATTCTAGAAACTATGTATTGAAATTTTTCTCTAAATGCTTCATTTGCTATGTATAATACTGTAGAAATTGCACCTATTCCTCCTCCAGCAGCAACTCCTGTTACTAAAAATTGCCAGAATTTACAACCTGCTGTAATCATCATGACACAGCAAACTATTATTATTACCATAGATGTACTTACATGTGGTTCTAAAAGTAAAAGTCCTATTATTGGTACTAAAAATAATACATGTTTTACTAGTCCTCTTAAAAATTTTCCTAAATCATCTCTATTTTTTACAAGTATTGTTGCAAAAAATATAATCATAAGGAACTTTACAATTTCAGATGGTTGAAATGATAATGAACCTATATAAATCCATCTTGTAGCTCCATGGCTTTCTCTTCCAAAGATTAGAACAGCTGCTAACAATACAACCGACAATACATAAGCAATTTTATAAAATTTTTGATATATTCTATAGTCTATCTTTGATATAAAATACATTGCAACTAATCCTGCAATTGCGAATTGTAACTGTTTAAAAAAATATTTGTAACTGTTTCCATATTCTTGCAAAGAGCTAGGTGCACTTGCTGATAGTAGCATAACTAATCCTAATGATAATAGCAAAAGCACTGTGATTACTAATGTAAAATCAACAGAATTATTTAGGAAACTAGAGAAACCCTTTAATTCTTTTTTCTTTGCCATTTAAAGTGACATTCCTTTCTTAAGTTTAAATTTTGCTGAAAATAATTATAGCTTTTTTTAACCATAGTTATTTTCATGTTCTTTTGTAACTCTTATGCAAAAGGCAATTTATTTTTATATAATTTTTAGCCCTACTATGCATGATAATAATGTTACTATGCTAAATACCATAACTACTTGATTTTCTCTCCAACCTGATAATTCAAAATGATGGTGTAATGGTGCCATTTTAAATACTCTTTTTCCTGTTTTTTTGAAGAATAGTACTTGAATTATTACAGAAATTGTTTCTATTACTGGAACTATTGCAATTATAAGTAATAATAATGGCATTTTTAAATATAATGCAATTCCAGATACTACTCCACCTAAAAATAGTGAACCAGTATCTCCCATAAATGCTTTTGCAGGATAAATATTAAACATTAAAAATCCTAGTACTGCTCCTATAACTATTGCTCCAAATATTACAATTTCTTTTACTTGAAAAATTGTTGCGATTATGGTTAAACAAGTAATTATTATTGTGCTTACACTTGAAGATAATCCATCAATTCCGTCTGTCAAGTTTATTGCATTGGTTGTAGCTAATATTACTAATATTGCAAATGGAATATATGCAAAAACAGGTATTGTTACATATTTATCTGCTATTGGTATATATGTTTCTGTTCCTAAATTTAATCCTTTTATTAAATATAATGTAAATACTACTGATATTAACAATAATCCTAGCATCTTTAAACTTGGTTTTAATCCTTTTGTATTTTTTAAAACTAGTTTTTTAAAATCATCTATAAGTCCAACAATTCCAAATCCAACTGTTAGCCCTAATAATGGTAATAATTTTTCCGCTAGCTCTGCATCTTTTGTTCTATAATAAACATATGCTCCAATTGTTATGATTATTATTCCTAACATTATTATTATTCCACCCATTGTTGGTGTTCCTTGCTTTTTTAGATGTGTTACAGGTCCATCTTCTCTTTCAATTTGACCTACTTTGAGTTTTCTTAATATTGGTACTATTATTAATCCTAATATTACTGTTACTACAAATGATGCTAATACCATTTTTATTTGAAAATCCACTTTTATCAACCTTTCTTATGTTATTTTTTGAACTATTTTGTAAAAATTATCTTATTCTGTTTAATTATTCAATCTATCCTATGATTTCTTTTACTATTTCTCTTTCATCAAATGGATATTTTTTGTTATTTATTTCTTGATATGGTTCATGACCTTTTCCTGCTAAAACTACTATATCTAATTTGTTTGCCATTTCTATTGCTTCTTTTATTGCTTCTTTTCTGTCTACAACTACTTTATATTTTCCTTTTGTCTTTTTAATTCCTTCTTCTATTTCTTTTACAATTTCTTCTGGATCTTCTGTACGTGGATTGTCTGTTGTAATAAATGTGAAGTCAGCAATTCTTCCTGAAATCTCTCCCATTACAGGACGTTTTGCTTTGTCTCTATCTCCACCACAGCCAAATACACATATTACTCTTCCTCTTGTATAACTTTTTACTGCTGATAATATATTTTGCAAACTTTCTGGTGAATGTGCATAATCTATCATTATTGGTATTTCTTTTTTGTTTGGTACCATTTCAGATCTTCCTGGGACTCTAATATCTGCCAATGCTTCTATTACTTTATCTGAAGGTATTCCTAATTTTTTTGCAACGCAAATTGCTGCTAGTGAATTATATACGCTAAATCTTCCTGGTATACTTACTTTTACTCTTTCATTTCTGTCTGATATTTTTACTCTGTAATCTACATATGAATTTGTTATTGTAATATCTTTTGCTAATACATCACAATAATTGTCTATTCCATATGTCATAATATTGCTATCTGGAAATAGTCTTGGTACTTTTGATACTTGTAAATCATCAGCATTTATTATTCCATTGTCACACATTTTGAACAATTTTAGTTTTGATTCAAAATAATCTTTCATGTCTGGATGCTCTTTTTCACTAATGTGGTCTTCTGAAAAGTTCGTAAATACAACTATATCAAAGTTACATCCATCTACTCTGTGTAATTTTAAGCTCTGTGATGATACTTCCATAACAACATATTCTACACCTTGTTCTACCATTTGTGCAAAAGTTCTTTGTAATTCAATACTTTCTGGTGTTGTTCTACTACTTTCAGTTATCATTTTTCCGTTTATATATGTTGCTATTGTTCCTATTAATCCTACTTTATACCCAGCTTTTTCTAAGATTTCTTTTATCATAAATGTTGTTGTTGTTTTTCCTTTTGTTCCTGTAACTCCTATTAGTTTGAATTTTTTTGATGGGTTTCCGTAAAAGTTACAACTACATATTGCTAGTGCTTCTCTTGTGTCTTTTGCCATTATTAGTGTTACATCTGCAGGTAATCTTATTGATTTTAAATCACAGCCTTCTTGTACTATGACTGCTTTTGCCCCAGCTTTTATTGCATCATTAATAAATTCGTGCCCATCTACACTAAATCCTTTTATTGCAATAAACATGTATCCTGGTTTTATGTTTTTTGAATTACTTTCTAATCCTGTTATATCTATATCTAAATTTCCTTTTGCTTTTAAATCTTTAAGACCTAATAAAACTTTTTTTAATTCCATACTAACATTCCTTTCTGCCAATTTGCATTTATTTGTGACTATATTTTTCCGTTTACATTATATAACTAAATTTAATTTTTGTATAGACCAAAACTAAAAAATCACTTAATTTATTTTATTAAGTGATTTCTTATTTATGATTTATTTTTGCTTATATCCCACAAATAATAGCATCTAACCCTACATTTAAATCAATTAATCCTATTTTATAATTATAATCTAGATCTTCCAATTCTTGAACTATTTTTCTTAGTTCTTCTGTTTTAAATCCTTTTGCTTGCATCTTGTATTTGTTAACTAAAAATATCTGATTAGGTTTTAAATTTAAACTTGTTGCAATATCTTTGTTAGATGCAATTGCAAGTTTTGTAAAGTATAATTTTTTAAAATGATTATATAAAGTAATTAGAATCTTTTGTATAGGTTCTTTTGAAGCAATTAAATTATATAAAACATCCATTGCTTCTTTGACCTTTTTTTGTCCTAAATTATCTGTTAAATCAAATATAACGCTTTCTATTTTTTTTATGCATAATTTATCAATATCTTGTTTTTGAATTGTACCATTTTCTCCTGCATATTCAATTAGTTTCCTTATTTCATTTATTAAATTTTGCATATTTGTTCCACAACATTCGATTAAATATTGAAGTGTGTCATCACTTACATTTACTTTGTATGCACTACATATGGATTTTAATCTTTTTATTATTTGAAATGGTTTTTGTTCTTCAAAATTACATACTTGCCCTATTTTTTCAATTGTATTATATATTGAGTTTTTTTCCACTTCGTCTTCAACAAATACAAGAATTACTGTGCTATTTATTTGTTCAATGTTTTCTTTTAAATAATCATTTATTTTATCTTTTAATTCTTTGCTTGCTCCTCCAGTTTTTCCTTTTCCTTCTCTTTTAAATATTCCTGTATTTTTGGCTATTATTAGTTTAGTAGGATATCCAAAAGCTGGAGTTTCAATATCAGATATTAGTTCTTGTATATTGTTCTCATCTATAATTATACAATTTATCCCTTTTACTGTTTCTCCAAAAATTTTCTTGATTTTTTTTAATTGTTGGTTTAGTAAAAAAGTTTCTTCTCCATATAACAAATATATTCCTTTTGCTATTCCTTGGTTTAATTGTTTTTCTAGGTCTTCTATTTTTAGCATATGTCATTTCCTTTCACTTTTATTATAGAGTATGACTATTGCTCTGGAAAATTTGTTGAATTTTATAAAAGCTTTTTATACTTTTAAAATTATTCTAAATATTTCTGCAACACTCCAAGCTTGTGTAAAAGCTCCTTTAGGTGTATATGGTTTTTTAGAGTCATATATTTCCGCAATTCCTCCTACACAACCTCTTTCATTTATTTCTACTGAGAAAGTTTTAGTAACATTTTGAATAAATTCTTCTAGCATTTCTTCATATTTTAATTTTTCAGTTTTTGATTTAGTTTCTTTAGCTAATTTTTTTAGAGAATCATAATATAGTCCTAAAAGCCATGGCCATGTAATTCCTTGATGATAGCTAAAATCTCTTCTAAATGCGTCTCCTTCATATACTTCTACATAGTTTTCTTCACCTTTAGCAAGTGTTTTTAATCCATAACTATTAAGTAATTTTTTAGTTACAGTATCAAACATTTCTTTTGCTTCTTTTGAATTAGGATCTAATACTGGATATGTTAAACTTAGTGCAAATAATTGGTTTGGTCTTATTTTACCATCTCCAATAACATCATATAAGCATTTTCTTTTTTTATTATAGAATTTTTCTATGAATGTGTTTTTACATTTTGTTGCCATTTTTTTATATTTCTTAGCCTTTTGTGGCTCTTTATTTTTAGTAGCTAATTCTTCAATTATTTTTAAAGCATTATACCACATTGCATTTATCTCAACAGGTTTGCCATTTCGTGG
Organism: uncultured Clostridia bacterium; assembly: GCA_944393735.1. Classification (GTDB taxonomy): domain Bacteria; phylum Bacillota; class Clostridia; order TANB77; family CAG-508; genus CAG-269. Next base: position 17,570 of record CALYBE010000006.1, on the reverse strand, counting down.
CGTTGCTGCTACCCCATCATATTTAGCATCCATCCATGTGTTTTGAGTATTTTCTGTTCCTGATACTATTAATCCGTCTGTATCTAAATATATATTGTTATGTTCTAAATCTATACCATTAGCATAATTTTCTATAATACTTTCTAATTTTTGATATATTTCTTCCATTATGAATTTATAGTCTGATGTGTAGTCTAAATATTTTTTTACTTGCTCAAATAATAACAATGAAGAATCAACACTATTATATAAAGGTCTATAATCATCTTCACTATATGTATTTGGAAGTAATCCATATTTCATGTCTCTTATGCAATGTCTGAATACTTTTTTAGCTTGCACAAATCTTCTTGGTATTAAAAATAATCCTTCAAATGAAATTAATGTATCTCTTAGCCAATCTAAAAACCATGGATATCCAGCAATAGCTGAATATGTGTCAAATAAAGGTCTTTTTATTATAAAGTTATCTGTTGCAACTAAAAAAGTTTTGATTAACTCATCTCTTTCTTTTTCTTTATCTGTTTTATTTTCTTTATCTTTAATAAGTCCAGATGCAGTAGTAATTTTAGTTAGTCTTGCTCTTTCATTTGTTATTAATGCTCTAGCATCTATCTCATCTATATTTTCTTCTATTGAGCATACAAATGAAATTTGCTTTTCTTCTCCTGGCTCTATTTCAATTTCAAATCTTCCTGGAACAACATGATTTTCTTCTGCTTCAAATCCTCTTTTTTCTTCTTCTATGTAGAACATGTTATAAAACATATCATTATGATGTTCTATATAGTTTCCTTCTGAAATTTTCATATAAATAGGATTTCCTTCATCTATTCTTACTTCTAGTTTTCCTTCATGGCTTCTTTGTTCTAGTTTAAAAATGTGTCCATTATTTATTTCATGAGCATTTCTAAAATTCATTATTGGAGCTAATATTATTTTACTATGATGATTTCCATTTTTTATAAGATAAGATATTCCAACTGTATTTTTGAAATGTTCCATACATATCATCTTAGTAATTATTACATCTTCTACTTTATATGTGAATGTTGGTATACAGTCTTTTTCGAATTTTTCCTGAAATTTATAACCTTGTGATATATAATTTTTTCCTATATTAGTGAATAATTCATATTTTTTTCCATCAATTTCAATACTTTCATCTAGTTTTGATAGAATTAATCTTCTTCTTGCTGGTGGAATTATTGGCACTACAAGAAGTCCATGGTATTTTCTTGTGTTTGCCCCAATAACTGTAGATGAAGCAAATCCACCTATACCATTTGTTATTATCCATTCTCTCGTTAGTGCATCTTCTAAATTTAATTTTTCTTTTGAAATTTCCATTTTTTCTTTCCTTTCTTAGGTCATTCAATCTTGTTAAAAATTAAATGTTATTTTACCTTTTTTTGTTTGTTTTTTCACTATGTGATTTTCTAAATTTTTCATCTGATTCTTTTATAGATTTTATTCTTTCACTATATTTACTACTAAATTTACTTCTCTTACCATCTTTTGCTCGTTTTCCTGTGTCTTTCATGCCTTTCTTTTGTGCTTTTTTCTCGTTTTTGGCTTGTTCCTTTTTAATTTTATTAATTCTCTTATCTGATTTTAATTTAGCATTTAACATTACATATTCTGGATCTGCTTCTTTGTCTTCATATTTCATGTCATTACAAATTAACTTTATTGCAGATTCTGCAACTAAATCAGGGTCATGTCTTACTTTTCCATCTATTATTGTTGAAATGTTTTTCTTAATAAATTTTATTTTCTTTACTTCTGGTCCATCTATTTTTTGCTCTACTAAGTCTGCACCTTCTTTATTATATCTTTTTATGTATTCTGGAATTACTTCTCCTGTGTCATATATACAATAATCTATTAGACCTTCTCCACAATGTTCTATTATTGCTTTTATGTGGTCAGAAACTGAATAATCATCAGTTTGTCCCATTTCAGTCATGATATTATTTACATATATTTTAATTGCTTTGCTTTCTTTTATTGCTTTTGCAACTCCATTTACTAATAAATTAGGTATTACATTTGTATATAAACTTCCTGGTCCTATTATTATACTATCTGCTTCTTTTATTGCTTCTATTACTCCTGGTGCCGGTTTGCAATTTGAGGGTTGTATATATACTCTGTTTATTTTTGTCATTTTTTCGCTTACTATTTCTGGTATTTTGTCTTTTTCTTTTACTACATAGCCATTTTCAAGTTCTGCACATATTGTCATTTCTTCTGATGTAACTGGTAATACTTTTCCTGTTATATTAAAGATTGAATTGCTCTTTGCTATAGGTTCTGTATCATTTTTATAAATTTCTTTCATTGCTGTATAATAGATGTCTGAAAATTTTAACCCTCTTAAAGCTGGATTTGTCATTTCATGGTTTAATAATTGTTCTAGTTCATTTTTTCCTTCTGGTGCAAGTGATGCTATACTATCTTTTACTTCTTCAAATGGTAATGTAGTTCCTAATACTTTTCTTGAATCTGTTGGTTCATTTCCATATTCTGAAACAGATACAATTGCTGTTAGATTGTTTGTATATTTTTTCATTCCTGTTAGTACTGTGTTTAGTCCTGTTCCTCCACCAATTACAACTATTTTAGGACCTTGGTCATATATTGTTCTGTCAAATATTAATGATTTTACATTAACATTTTTCTTGTTTTTCATTCTTTCATCTGTTGCTTCTATGAATAGCTCCATATTTCTTTTATTTAGCATTATTAAGCCTAATACTATAAATATGAACCCTATTACAAATACTACAATAATTTTTCCTGCTTCCCAAAATTGCATTTCTTTCTGAACTAAAATTTTTGCAATACTATAACATGCTAGTATAATTCCTACTAAAATCAATAGAATCCATCTTTTCATTTTTGAATTCGATTTTAACCAATACATTATTCCTTTCATTTTATCTTCTTGTGGCGAAATTTACATATTTCGCCTCCTCCTTCTTTTATTTTGTTTATACTCCCCTAATAATTTTGCTTAACTATTTATGAGTGCAAAACTATTTATTTTCCTATTATTTCAATTTCTGTTTCTATGTTTTTTTCAAACTTATCATATACCTGTTTTTTCGTATATTCTATTAGTTTTTCTACATCTTTTGCTGTAGCATTTTCTTTATTTATTATAAATCCTGCATGTTTTTCTGAAATTTGGGCTCCTCCTATTTGATGCCCTTTTAAGCCACATTCATCTATTAGTTTTGCTGTAATAAAGTCTGTTCCTCTCTTGAATGTACTTCCTGCACTTGGATATTCTAAAGGTTGTTTTTCTTTTCTATATTTTGCATATTCTTGAATTTTTGCTTGAACATCTTCTGCATTTCCTTTTTGCAACTCAATTTCAGTTTCTAAGATGATATATTCTTTTTTTGCAAATATGCTATTTCTATATTCAAATTTTGCTTGCTCATTTTTAATCTTGTGAATTTTACCAGTTTTGTCTATGTATGTTATTGTTTTTACAATATCTTTCATTTCCTTGCCGTGTGCCCCAGCATTCATTCTTATTGCTCCGCCTATTGTTCCTGGTATTCCTGATGCAAATTCAAATCCGGCAATTCCTTGTCTAGCCAACTTATATGCTGCTTCAGCAATTTTATTTCCACTACCAATTGTTATTTTTATAGTTTCTTTGGTATTACTTTGTTCTTGTATTTCTAACTTTTGAATTTCTATTTTTAATACTATTCCATCTATTCCTTCGTCTCTTACTAGAATATTGCTTCCATTTCCTATAATTGTTAGTGGTATTTTATTTTCTTGAGCAATTTTTAATATTTCTTTTACTTCTTCTACATTTTGTATTTTTATTAAACATTCTGCTGGTCCTCCAATTTTAAATGAAGTGTGATTTTTCATGGGTTCATTTAAATAAATTCTTTCTTCTGGTATTATTTTCTTTATGTATTCATAATTCATTAAAATATCCTCCCTTTTTATAATATTAATTTTATGCTCATTATTTCTTTTTTATATTATCATTTTTTTCCTAAATTTACAAGAATTTTTAACAAATCTCTTTGAATTTTATTAATTTTGTAGTATAATAGAATTGTGATGTATAAATTTATATAAGGAGGTATTCTTATGTGGCAAATATGGTTAATAGCAGCAGGAATATTTTTTGTTGGAGAAATCTTTACAGCTGGATTTTTAATATTTTGGTTAGGTTTTGGTGCATTACTTGCAATGGTTGTTAGTTTCTTCACATCAAATATAATTATTCAAATGGCTGTTTTTGTTATTTCGTCTGGAATATTTATTCTCGCAACAAAGCCTCTAATAAACAAATTTGCAAAAAAAGATGTTGTGCCTACCAATGTTTATTCAATTATTGGTAAACCAGCTATTGTAATTGAAGATATTAATTGGGAAACAGGAACAGGTCAAATTAAAGTTGAAGGTGAAGTTTGGTCTGCAAAAACAAATGACTCAGTTATTATTCCAAAAGGTAGTGAAGTAGAAATCGAAAGTATTGATGGTGTTAAAGCTTTTGTTAAGCCTATAACAATTGCATCACCTACAAATATCAATAAATAATAACATAAGTTAAAATTTTATATTAGTTTTTATTATTAAATTTTATTATATTTAAGAGACAAGATTTACTTGTCAAAAGGAGGAAATTTATGTGGTTTTTAATTGTACTACTTGTTATAATATTAATTATAGCATTCAAATCAATTAAAGTTGTTAGACAATCTGAGGTATATATTATTGAAAGATTAGGAAAATTTCACAAAGTTGCCGATGCTGGTCTTACATTAATAATTCCATTTTTTGATCATGTTAGAAGTGTTGTTAGTTTAAAACAACAAACAATGGATATACCACCTCAAGGAGTTATTACAAAAGATAATGTTACAATTACAATTGATACAGTTGTATTTTATCAAATAACTGACCCAGCTAAGGCAGTTTATGAAATCCAAAGTTTAAAGAAAGGTATAGAATATCTTGCTATTACAACAATTCGTGATATTGTTGGTAAAATGGATTTAGATGCAACCTTTAGTTCTCGTGATGGAATAAATTCAGATTTAAGAGCAATTCTTGACGATGCTACTGATAGATGGGGATGTAAAATTGATAGAGTTGAAATAAAAGATATTACACCACCTGCAGATATTAGAGATGCAATGGAGAAACAAATGAATGCAGAAAGAAATAAAAGAGCTTTAATTCTTGAAGCTGAAGCTCAAAAACAATCTGCTGTTACTATTGCTGAAGGAAAAAAACAAGCTGCAATTCTTGAGGCTGAAGCAGATAGAGAAGCACAAATTAGAAGAGCTGCCGGTGAAGCACAAGCTATAAAATCTGTTGCAGAAGCTAAAGCTAAAGAAATTTCTATGGTATATGATGCTATAAAAACAGCAAAACCTGATGATAAACTTGTTCAAATTAAATCACTTGAAGCTCTTGAAGAAATTGCAAAAGGTGATGCAAATAAGGTGTTTATACCTTTTGAAGCTACAAGTGCTTTAGGTGCCTTAGGAGCTGCAAAAGAAATTATAAAAGATAATAAATAATATTTAGACCACCTCGTGAAGAGATGGTCTTTTATTGTGATTTTATTTTATATTGGTTCAACATGAACTATTGCCTTATAAACATTGTCTAGTCCTGCAATATTTTTTTCTAACATATCAGCCAAATTATGGCTATCATAAGTTGTCATATTACCATCAACAGCAATTGTTAAAACTATTATGTATTGGTATCCAACAGGTGTTGAGGAAATTTCATTTACTGCTTTTATATCTTTATATCCATGTACTAAGTCTAAAATAATTTCTTTGGTTTTTTCATCTATAGACACATCCATTAGAACATTATAACTTTCCATAAAAATTTCTATTCCTGTTTTGCAAATCCATGCAGAAATTCCAATACCAACTACACCATCAAACCAGTAAATTCCTTTTAATGATAAAAATACTGAAATTAATGTAAAAGTTGTTATTATGCAGTCGTTTCTATGGTCTTTCATGCTTGATTCTAGCAAAATATTATTATATTTTTTATATGTTGCCTTAGTGTATATATATAATATGAATTTTGTAATTATTGTTATAATACAAACAATTACTAGCCACCATGAAAAATTAAGTTGACTACCATTTACTAATGACATTATTGAATCTATTATTGTTTTTATTGATACTAAAATCATAGATATAGCTATAAATAATGAGAATAAATACTCTGCTTTTCCATGTCCAAAGTTGTGGTCTTTGTCTCCAGGAACACTTGCTATTTTATTTCCAATAAAGGTCATTAAAGATGCAAAAATGTCTCCAGCACTATTTATACTATCAGCTATCATAGCTTGACTTCGACTTATAATACCAACTGTAGCCTTAATAACTAGTAGGAATATATTACCTCCCATACCGACACATTCCAATAATTTTAGTTTTTTTAAATCTTTCTTCCATATGACTGTTTTCTTTATTTTTTTCCTCTGTACCTTTTTCTTCTATATTTTTTTCTTTTTTATTTCCTTTATTCGTATCTATTTCCATATTTTTTTTATCCATAATTAATATTATTCCCTCCTTTATATCAAAAACAATGCTTTGGCTAGGTGACTAAGAAATAACAGGAGAATATTTTATCATAAATTTAAGGATTTTCTTTTAAAAAACATCAAAGCCAAAATGTTATGGTTTTTTAGAATTTTTTTCTATTGTTATTCTTCCTAGTTTACCACTTCTAAAATCTTCTAATATAATTTTAGATGTCTTTTCATCATCAATATTCCCCCCTGAAATTACTGCACCTCTTCTTTTTCCTATAAGTTGCATTATTTCATAAATATTTTGATTTTCTTCTTGTTCTTGACTAAGAATTTCATTAACTTTTTTCTCATCTAAAGAATATCTTTCAAGTAAATTCTTCTTATAATTTTTTAATAGAAATTTAGTTAAATTATAGGCTATTTCTGTTAATTCTAATATATCATCTTTTATTGTTCCAGTAAAAGCTAAATTCAAAGCTACTTCTTCACTTTGAAATTTAGGCCATAAAACTCCAGGTGTGTCTAGTAATTCAATTTGCTCATTTATTCTAATCCATTGTTTTTGTTTTGTAACTCCTGGTCTATTTGCAACTTCTGCTGAATTCTTTTTTGCTATTCTGTTTATAAAAGATGATTTACCTACATTTGGAATTCCAACTATCATAACTCTAATTTTTCTTCCAACACGACCTTTGTCTGCTAATTTATTTAAATCTTCTTCCATTATTTCTTGTATTTGTTTTATTGTTTCATTTATTCCTTTACCAGAAATAGAGTCTACTAAGACTACTCTGTTACCATTTTTTATAAAAAATTCTATCCATTTTTTGTTGTAATTTTCATCTGCTAAATCACATTTATTTAAAACTATTATTTTTTTCTTGTTCTGAGTAATTTGCTTTATGTCTGGATTTTGGCTTGAAATAGGTATCCTTGCATCTAGTAGCTCTACTACTACATCTATTAATTTTAAATCTTCTGTAATTTGTTTTCTGGTTTTTGCCATATGTCCAGGGAACCAGTTAATAGTAGTTTTATTTTCACTCATTATTTTCACTCTCCTGCTTTTCTAAGAAAAGGCAACAATTCCTAATCGAATCGTTGCCTTTTCAGATTATATTGATTTTAATAGAATTTGTATTGATTTTTATCTTCTCTATCGTCTCTTTTACTAAGCTCTTCATCATATTTTTCATTTTGAAAATACCAATCTGTTTTTTTATTTTTAGGACTACTTTTCTTTGTCTTTTCAAATGCGACATCAAATACTGCAAATAGCGCAAGTAATACAGCTATGAAGTCACATATTAAGTTCATACTAACATCTATTGTTAATGGGGCATTTGTTTGAACTATCGATACAATACTTGTAAATAGGTGTTCACCATAATATGATCCATAAATTAGAAGATATACTAATGTTCCTATTAATTTTCTTTTTGCAAATAACACTATACATACTATTGTTATAAAGCTTATAATTATTTCAAAGTTTAAGTTATATGAGACTATACCATTTAAATCTATTGAAAATTGTGTGCATAGTGCTACTACTGCTCTGAATAGCCAAAACATTACCATAAATATTACTAATAAAATTGTTGAAAAACTCATCTTTACTCCTCCATTTTAGAAGATAAAAAGAAGCCGGTTTGTAGAAATTTCAATTTCCACTACCAGCATCTACTTTTAGTCTTCATCTACAAAATTAAAATCATCTTTATATTTTTCTTTAAATATTGCAAATACTTTATTCAATATCTCTTCATCATCTACACCTACATATGATTCTTCATCTGAATCTTCAGCTGTATCTTCTAATTTTAATATTACTACCTCTCCGTCATCTTCTTCTCCATCTTCTGATACTGGTAATAATACTACATATTCTTCATCATCTAATTCTACTAAGTCTAAAAATTCAAATTTAACTTCATTTCCTTCTTCATCATTTAAAATAATTATGTTATCTAATTCTTCTTCTTCCATTATTCTCTCCTTTCAAATTTAATTATTATTATATTACACTACTTTTCCTATTTTTGCAACTATTTTTTTATTTTATTTAAGTATGTTTCCAAAATATATATTGCAGATATAGTATCTACTATATTTTTCTTTTTATACTTGTCTATTTCTAAGAAATTCATGGTTTTTTGAGCAGCTACAGTCGTTAACCTTTCATCTATTGTTTCAATTTTTAATTTATTAAATTTGCATTTTAGTTTATGTATAAATTGATCTGTTTTAGCTGTTCTTTCAGATTCAGTTCCATTCATATTTATTGGTCTTCCTACAACAAATGTGTCTATTTCGTATTGTTCTAATATTTCTTCTAGTCTTTTTAGAATAACTTTATCAGAACCGTTATTTTTTATTGTTTCTAGACCTTGAACAGTTATATTTAATGCATCAGTTATTGCTATTCCTGTTCTTGAATCTCCATAATCTATTCCTAAAATTCTCATCTGTTTTAATCCTCCAAGTCTATGAAGTTTCTAACCATCTTTTCTAAAAGCTCGTCTCTTTCTATTTCTCTTATTTTGTTCCTAGCATTCTTGTGACTTGTTATATATGTTGGATCTCCTGATAAGATATATCCTACAATCTGATTTATAGGATTGTAGCCTTTTTCTACTAAAGCTTGATATACTTCTTTTAGTATTTCTTTAGCTTGAGAATTTTTTTCCTTTTCAAAGTTAAAACTCATTGTTTTGTCAAAATCCATATTTACTCACATTCCTTTCTTTTAGTTGAAAGTCTTTCTTACCTTAATTTACACATTATAGAAATTTTTATTTTCTACAATGTGTAATAATTTTAGTGCATATTTTTAAATACTGGTTATATTATTTTCAGATTTATCGCAACTATCTATATACTGTTCTAGTTTTTTCAAAACCTCTTCCATTCCAGTACCTTTATAATATGTTGTTAATACAAAATTTAGCTTTGCCCTTACTTTTACTGGTTTCTTTGCTTTTTTGCCTCTTGTTCCTTTTGCTCTTTTTTTCTTTCTGTCAACTTCTTCTAATTCGACTTCTTCTACATTTTGCTCTTTTTCTAATGAGATGTCCATTTTTTCAATTTCAGTTTTCATATTTGAAACAAAAGTTACTACTGGATCTGTGGCAATTCCAGAAAATACTATTACAAATTTAGGTCCCATATATCTGATAAATATATATTCTTGTGATATATTATTTTTTACGTAATTACTTACATCAATAATTACTTGATTTCCTAATTTTCTTGAATAATTATCATTGATTTCTTCAATATTAGTTATTCTGAACATACATACAGTAGAAGTTGTATATTGGTCAATTATTTTTCTTCCTTCTCCATATAAATATTCTTCATTGTATAAGTCTGTAAATAGGTCTTTTCTAACAATTGATTCAAGTGTTTTTTGATGTACTACTGTTTTTAATATAGAAACAATATTGTCTTTTATTACTTCAAATATTGCTGTGTCAATGTTATCAAAATCATGTGGAACTCCACTTTCTATTATCCAATAGCCAATATATACATTATCAATATACATAGGAAAAAATATTGCTGATTTGGCTCTACCAAATTCCATTTCTTGATAAGGTAATTTTTCATTTTCATTGTTTACTGTTACATATTTTGGAGTTGCTGTTGCTACACTATCTTTAAATATTGGAACATCTTGAAGTTTTCTTAATGCATCCCAGTGTTTTGGATCAACATTTGAAGCTTTTACTTGGTATTCTGCACCATCAAACACAACAATTGTGGAATATTTTATTTCATATTTTTCTATTAATATATCGTTGATTTTCTTTATTTTTTCATCTACTGGTAAACTTTCTCCTATTGTACTTAAGAAATCTTGTAATACTCGCAAATTATTAGCTTGCCTACTTAGATTATTAAATTGTTGAATTTTTTTATGTATTGTCATATTATAAATTAATAAGCCTATTGTTATAGCAACTAATATTCCAATTATAATTATCACTTTTTACTCCTCCAATATTAATAATTTTGTTTCATTTGGTTTAATGTGTCATTTACACTTGGTGAAAAAGTGCTGTCTTTTTTTATTGATGGTGGCACATATTTTTTGTTCTTTTTATTTTTTTGATATACCATACTAGCTAATTCTTTTAAAGCTGGTGTTAATTTCTTTGAATATCCTTTTAAAGTTACATCACATATTACTAATCCATCTAAATAACTTAAATATGTGTCTAAATCAAATGGTATTGTTATACGTGTTACTGTTTTTCTATCAAATAATTCTTTTCTTACTGTCATGCCGGCATCATTATAAATTGATATTCCTCCTATAAGAAGGTCTTCATTTATTTCCCTTGTTTTTATAAATTTATTTAATACTACTCTAGCTTTTGATTGTTCAAACATACCTTTGTCAGTTAAGTTTCTTAAGAATAGAGTAAGTGGTTGTATAGTAAGAATATCCATTGATTGTACTAGATAAATTTCTTGAGCATATTTAAAATATCTCATAGGTGTTCCAAAATCACAATCTAATAATACTACCTTATGTTTGTTTAATAGAGTTTCTAATATTGGTTCAACATGTTTTACTTCTGTCATTTCATATGCTGAAGTATAAATTGTTAAATTTTTGTGATGTGGTATTCCATTTGCTTCTCCTTGAATTAGATTACTAATACATTGATTTGCACGAACTCTTAAATATTCTTCATTTTTTGTGTATATATAATATGCGTTTCTATTTTGTGTTAAGTCTAAAATGGCTGTATCAATTCCATTCATAGATAATATTTCGGCTACATTATTTACTAGGAATGATGTACCATTTTTACTTGTTCCAACAAATGCTACTAATTTTTTATCTCCTGCTAGTAAACTTTCCATATCTAATTCTGGATATTGTACATCTTCTTCTTCTTTGTTTTGTTGATTATATTGTTCTTCTTGTAAATTTCCTCTTCTTAAATTATTTAATACATTTTCGTAATCTACTTCTTCGTCATGATCTTGTCCTTGTTTTGGTTCTTCTTGTTTTTGTGAAGGAGAATTACTATTATCTAGTTTAGAAGTTTGATCTTCGCCTTCATCAGTAAGTCCTGGTAGTGTTGAGTCTTCTGCATCATCATTTTCAAATCCAGGTAATGTCTCATCATCTGCATCTTCATCTTCAAATCCTGGTAATGTTGTATCATCTTCTTCGTTCTCATCTTTATTTTCATCTTCTAATCCAGGTAATATTGTGTCATCTGATGCTTCATCTTCAAGTCCTGGCAATGTTGTTTCTTCTATACTTTCGTCGTTTGCTTCATGAGAATTAGTTTCTTGTGAATTGTCTTCTACAACATTTTCTTCTTCTGGAAGTGGATTTTTTCTAGGTCTTCCTCTTTTTCTTTTTGGTTTTTCTTCTACTGGTTCTGTAACAATTTTTCTAGGTCTTCCTCTTCCTCTTTTTACTGGTTCTACTTGTTCCTCAACATTTTCTTCTATTGTTGGTGTTTCTATATCATCTAAATTTAATTCATCATCATCTGTTTCTTCAGGAGTAGGTTGTGGTGTATTTAAAATATTTTCTATTTTAGCTTGTAGTTTATGTGATTGTTCTGTACTTTGTAATGTTTCGGTTTTTGATACAGGTCTTGTTATTAATTTCTTCTCTGTATTTATTCCTATTGCTGATGGTACTACTACTGGTTGAGTCAATTTCTTTGAATTACTATTTTTTAATAATATTCCACTTGTTCCTGATTGTTGTTGTTTTTTTACTCTTACACCATCTGCGATTTTTGTAGTATATGCATTAACTTGTTGATATTTAGGTGATTTTTCTTCTAGTACTGCTCTAACTTTTAATGGCAAACATTGACTAATAATTTTTAGTTGTGCATCATTGTATTGGCTTGCAATACTATCAAAACTTTCAACATATTTTTCTTCGTCATTTCCTAATCTTTTATAGTGTGCTAAGATATTTTGAATTTCTAATTCACTTACATCATTTTCATCATCTTTTTCATATGTTACATCTTCTACATCAATTTTATAGTATAGTTTTGCTTCTTTTTTTACACGTGGTCTATATATTAATTTAGATATTTCGCTTACAGTTCTATCATTTCCAAGTACTGCATTATAAATTCCGATTCCAAATAGTTTTACTAATATTTGTTCTGATTTATTTCTTCTTTCATCACATATTAGGATTATTGGGATATCTTCTCCCTTCATGTTTACAGCTTCATCACTTATGCTGTCTAATCTTCCAAAAATAAAGTTGTCCATTTGTTCATAATCAGAATTTACGTATTGTTCCAAATCTTCGCTTATTACAACTCTATCATATGTTTTGTCTCTTTGTAATTCTTTTAATATTGCATTAAAGTAATATACATTTTTATATGAGATTATTTCTTTATAATCTTTTTGATATTGCTTTACTATAGCTTCTGACATCTTTTCATTACTTACTGCAAATAAAACTTTCATTTGTTACCCCCTCCCAAATTTTACAACAACCGCAAATGCTAGTGGTAAAATTTGGCATATTACTAATATAGTTATAAATGATACCATCATTATTAAGCCTCGCTCTTGTGTGTCTAGCTTTCGTATACCTATTACATATTGATATATAGCACTTACTGCTATTCCTAAAAAGCAAAGTGGTATACTATATATTCTAATTAAATTTAATACATATGCAGTTATACCATATGCATCTGAACCATATTTTTGTTTGTAGTCTTCTATTGATTTTGCTGCATTTTCTTTTATTTTTATTAGCTGACTTTCATTTTCCTCATCTATTACATCATTTGCTGCATACACTTGTATGTTTCCAAATATTGCAACAAACAATAGTAATATTATAGCGACTGTTGCTATTTTTCTCATACTATGTTTCATTCCTTTCTAAAAGATAATTATTGTTTTTTTATCATCCTTTTTATCTTTTATTTTGTTCGTTTTATTTTTACCTATATATCATACACTAGAATTAAAAAAATAGCAAGAAAAATCTTGTTAATTTTTTGTTTTTTTTATTTTTTAGTATTTTGGGCTACCTCTTCAAGTCTTTGGTCTGTATATAAAAGTCATGATTAAGTTTTTTTAGTGATAAAGTTATGTAAAAAAATCTTATTCTTTCCCCTTTCTTCTGTAAGTCAAAATTAAAGCCGTCGTACCCAGATTCAATTATCTCTGAGTGCGACGGCTTTCGTCACTTTGTTATCGCTTTTATCTTGTGGTTGAGTGCGAGACTGTAATCAAAGCTTGAACGTAATGTCAAACTTCAAGTGAGTCTGATTAGAGATAACTTCAAGGCTGCTGGCCCGAACTTTGACGTCCTGGCCTACCTGATCCTTGATCAGTTTCTCGATTGAGTCGACCACCGCATCCCGAGTTGTCTGACTCAGAGCAATGATCAAATCAAAGGACAACGTAATCCCATTCCGAGAGTCATACTTGACCTTCACAGTGGAACCATTCCTGATTCCATACTGTGCCAGGGTGTCCCCGATTTGAATCGTGTACTGGTCATAGTCCGAGCTGGTCTTGCCAATCTCAATACTTGTACGGTTGGAGCCATAGCCCCCACCGCCACCCAGATTGACTGAGCAACCAACCATTGTAAACGCGAAAGCGAATACAACGAGCAGTGACATAAGCTTTTTCAGGTTTTTCATTGAAAATACCTCCATTGTCATTTCAACGAGTGTGTATTGCTTACATTTTTATTATAATATATTTTTTAATTTATGTCAAATTTTAGAATAATTTAATAGAGTCCCAAAAAATTATTTATGTTTAAAATCTATTTTATACAATTTATTTTATATTCTTTTGTACCTTCTACAATCTATTTTTCCTCTTAAATATGTTGTCAACTTTTCTCCTGATATTAACTTTTCCTTTTGCTCCTTTGTAAGAGCTTTTATATAATATTCTAATTTGCAGGCTAATGATTTTTCTTTACTTTTCCAAGCAGTTTCTAGCTTAATTACATTATGTGATTTTGTGTATTTTGCTCCATTTTTGCTTTTTGATAAATGTTCATTTATTCTTTTTTCTAAGTTATTTGTCATGCCAGTATAAATAGAATTATCTGAGCATCTTAACATATATGTATAGTACATTTCTATCCTCCTACACCTAGATTTCCTTAAATACTTTACCAAGTGTTTCATTAATCACTAAATCTGCTCTACTATCAAATGGCGTAGCATCTCGATTTATTAACACTAAATTTTTACCTCTAAAATAATTTATTAATCCACTTGCAGGATATACAGTTAGAGATGTTCCTGCTACTATTAGTAAATCTGCATTTTGAATAGCTATTATTGATTTTTCCAATACATTTTCATCTAAACTTTCTTCATATAACACAACATCTGGTTTTATTATTCCGCCACAAGTGCATTTAGGAACACCTTTACTATTAAATACATATTCTGCATCATAAAACTTTTTGCACTTCATACAATAATTTCTTAATACACTTCCATGTAATTCATAAACATTTTTTGAACCTGCTTTTTGATGCAATCCATCTATATTTTGGGTAATAACTGCTTTTAGTTTTCCTTTTTGTTCAAGTTCTGCTAGCTTTATATGTGTTATATTAGGCTTGTACTTTAGAGAGTTCATTTTTTCCATGTAGAATTTATAGAATTCTTCTGTATGATTTATAAAAAATGTGTGACTAAGTATTTCTTCTGGCGGATAATCATATTTTTGATTGTATAATCCATCTTTACTTCTAAAGTCCGGAATGCCACTTTCTGTCGAAACACCTGCTCCTCCAAAAAATACTATATTATTACTTTCATTTACTAATTGTTTAAATTGCTGTATTTTGTCTTCCATATTTTTATACTCCTTTCGTCAATTTCTATGAAATTTGTTAACAAGATATTTATAATTTGTTTGACTATATTTTACTCTTAATTTTATGATTATTCAAATATGTATCTTTTGATATAAATAAAAATATTTGAATAATATCAAATTAAAAGCAGAAAACTAAATTTGTTTTCTATTAAAATTAATAAGGAGGGATTTTATGTGTACAGCAGTAACTTATAAAAGTAAGGATTTTTACTTTGGTCGTACATTAGATTATGAGTTTTCATATGGAGATGAAGTTACTATTACTCCCAGAAACTATCCATTTTGTTTTAAAGAGAAAGGAGTTATTAATAGCCATTTTGCAATTATTGGAATGGCTCATGTTGTTGATGATTATCCTTTATATTATGATGCTATAAATGAAAAAGGTTTAGGAATTGCTGGTCTAAATTTTGTAGGAAATGCATATTATAATGAAAAAGTAGTTGAAAAGGATAATATAGCACATTTTGAATTAATTCCATGGCTCTTATGTCAATGTACTACTGTAAAAGAAGCACGAAAGTTAATTGAAAAAATAAATTTATTAAATTGTCAATTTAATGAAGATTTGCCAGTAGCTAGTCTCCATTGGATTATATCAGATAGAGAAGAAACAATAACTGTAGAAGCTGTAAAAGAAGGAATTAATGTATATGATAATCCTGTAGGTGTTTTAACTAATAATCCACCTTTTGACTTGCAAATGTTTGAACTTAATAAATATATGCATTTGTCTAATAAGTCTCCTGAAAATAATTTTGCGAATGGTCTAAATTTGAAGCAGTATAGTCGAGGTATGGGTGCTATTGGCCTTCCTGGAGATTTAACATCACAGTCTAGATTTATTAGAGCATCTTTTATAAAGATGAATTCAGTTTCTGGAGAAGAAGAAAAAGAAAGTGTTAGTCAGTTTTTTCATATTCTAAATTCTGTTGATCAACAACGAGGATGCTGTGAATTAGATAATGGAAAATATGAAATAACAATTTATACTTCTTGTTGTAATACTGATAAAGGAATTTATTATTATACTACTTATGATAATCATCAAATTACTGCAGTGGATATGTATAAAGAAAATTTGAATGGTGATAATCTTGTACGATATGAATTAATAAAAGAGGAACAAATTAAAATGCAGAATTAGTTTTAATAATTGGCAATAATATTCGTAATTATGTTATATAAATAGTAAATAAAAGTTTTTTGTTTTATCACATTTGGCACATCTTTTTCGATTCCACATAAATATTCTATTTCAAATAAAAAAGAAACTAATTTAGCTTTAGTTTCTTCTTCTGGTGGTTTCAAGTGGAATCGAACCACTGACACGGGGATTTTCAGTTTTCTGGGCTACCTAATATTTGATATTATATATTGTTATTTAAAATTACTTAAAATGCTTATATTTCAAGTGTTTTGTAATACAAATTAGTAAAAATATTTAAAAATAAATAAAAGTTAAAATGACAGTTTTTAGAGAAATTTTTTAGATATTTTTTAGATGTTTTTAGATTTACTATTGATGAATTTTTAATATTTCTATAACAGTTAATTTATTTTATGGAGGTATGCTATGAATAGCAAAGAATTAAAAAAAGAAATTGTAGATGAAAAAACAGGAATAAGTTATACTTTAATAGGTGATTATTATATACCTAATTTATATTTAGAGCCAGAAGAAAAAATAACACTAAATAAATATGGTTTGTTAAGATTAAATTTTTTGAAGAAACATAAAAAAGCAGAATATACCATACTTTTTATGAATAGAGAATTAAATAAACATTTAAAAGAAATTCAAGAACAAGCACAAAAAGAAATTGATTTTATAATAGAAGATTTAAAATCAAAAAGTGATTTAACAGAAGATATGAAAAACACTAACCCTTTATATTGGGTTGGTACAATGAACGCAATAAAAAATCAAGCAGAAGAAATTGTTTTAAAAGAATTAATTTATGTGTGATAAATAAATTTAGTTTGCTTTAAAATAAAAACGCCTTAAAAACGATTTTGAGGCTTAATTGAATAAGGAAAATAACAAGCTACTTGTAGTTTATAAACTATGAGTAGTTTTTTGTTTTCAAAAAGAGAATATGCCTCAAACTCTATAAAAGTGATA
>CALYBE010000005.1 GCA_944393735.1 uncultured Clostridia bacterium | reverse complement strand
AATTGGAGCTTCTATTCTTATAGTTTCTGCTGCTAAATTTAATGCTATATCATCTGCTAAATTTGCAATTTTACTTACACGTACTCCTTCTGCTGGTTTTAATTCATATCTTGTTATAGCAGGTCCTACAGTAACATTTTCTACTTTTGCTTGTACTCCAAAACTGTATAATGTTTTTTGTAATCTATTTGCTACATCTGTTAAAGCTTTTGTTCCACCTTTTATTGCTTTTTTACTTCCTTTGCTTAATAAGTCTATTGGAGGATATTGATAATTTTCATCTTCTACTGACATTGCATGTTCTAATTGTAATACTTGTTTTACTTTGTCTTCTTTTTTCTCTTCTTCTTGTTTGAATAAGTCATTATCTCCATTTTCTTCTGCAGATTCTCCATTTTTAGATGTTACTGTACTTTGCTGTCCTTCCATTCCTAGTGGAACTAAATCATCTTTATTATATTTATATTTTTTTCTTCCTTTGCTGTCTATAATTTCATCTTCAACTGCTCTTCCGTTTAAATTAATTTTTATTTGTTGTTCTTCTTTTTGTGATGAATCATCTAAATCTAAATATGCTTTTCTATTTTCTTCCCTCAATTTTGCTTTTTTGTCTTTTTTACTTAAACCTTCAAGTTCTGCTTGTTCTTTTGCAGCATTTTTTCTTTCTTGTTTTTCTAACATCCTTTCTTCTTTTTCTTGCATTTTTTCTTCATATTTTTCTTTTCTCTTATCTACCCCTGACTGTATCAAACTACTCATCATACCAGATATATCTATTGCAAATGTTACTGCAAATAATATTAGTGCTGCACCAACACTTACTATTATTGTTCCTACTTTTCCAAATAATTTAAATAATGGTACTGCTACTAATGTTCCTAATGCACCTCCACCTATATTATTTTCTCCAAGTTGATAAGCATCTTTTACTACTTCAGATATTTCTTGTTCAATATTAATTTCTCCATTATATATTTGATATACACTTAGTATTACTGCTATAAAAATTAATAATAAAGTGTATTGAAGTATTCTTGATGATAAATATCCATCATCATCTTTACAAGCCATTTTAATTGCTACTGCAAATGAACCTATTGGTAAGATATATTTTAAAATTCCTATCATTCCGCCAAAAAAGTCTGATAATGCTATTCCTATATAACCTGATTCTGTATATATTAGTACTGTTAATAACACGCTTAATATTATTGTTATTACAACTCCTAAATCTTGTGTATTCTTTCTTTTAGTAGATTTTCTTTTTTTTCTTCTTTTTGCCACAGTTTTTTCATCCCTTTCTTATGTTTTAATTTGAAAAAAAAACGTTATTTGGCTCTGCTTAAAGTTTTATTACTTTATATGACTTATGATTAACACATAAGCAATCAATGTCAAACGGCGATTATTTTCAAAATTAATGAAGACACTCCTTATGGCAAACCATAAGGGGTGTCCCCAACTGTCCCCATATTTACTATTATTCTAATTCTTTTTTACTATTTTGAATTGTTTTTATTGTATCTTCTAATGACATTTGCATTAAATTTGCTGCTTCACTAATTTCTTTTTCAAGTTTTGCTAATGAGTCTGTTAATACTTTTTCTGTTGAATTTAATAAGTTGTTTGCATATTCCTTGGTTCCTTGAGAGATTTCTCTTGACATTTCATTTGCTGTTTCTATTATTTCTGCTTTTTGTTCATATGCTTTTCTTGTAATTTCATGTTCATCAATCATAGCAATTATTCTATTTTCTGCTTCTTTAACTATTCCATCCGCTTCTTTTTGAGCTTCAGCTAATATTCTTTGTCTTTCTTCTTTTACCCATTTAGCTTGTTTTAATTCATCAGGTAATTTGATTCTTATTTCTTTTATTATTTCAAGCATTTCATCTTTATCTACCATTGACTTACTTGTAAATGGTAAACCTTTACTATTTTCTAACATATCTTCTAATGTTTCTAATAATGTAAATATTTCCATGTATTACCCCTTTCTAGGTATCTTTTTGTCGATATTCTACTTTGAATAATTTAAGAACATTATTACTGCTCTTCCATACTTTCTTTTATCTTTTATTTTAATATCTAGGTTTTCTATTTCATTTAATATTCTTTTTTCATCATCAGTTTCTATTATAATGTTTGTATTTTTGTTTACTAATTCTAATTCTATTATCTTCTTTAGTGCTCTTGCTATATAATTTGTGGCATATGGAGGATCTATATATATTATATCAAATTTTTGATGTTTAAATTTTTCAATACAGGTTTCAAAATCTAAGTTATAGACTTCTGCTTTTTCTTTCATATGTGTTTTTTCTATGTTTTTCTTGATTATTTCTACTGCTTTTTTTGAATTATCACATAATATTGCCTTTTTTGCTCCTCTACTTAACATTTCTAAGCCAATTGCACCACTTCCTGCAAATAAATCCAGTACTGTTGCTTCCATAATATCTGATTGTATTATATTAAAGACTGATTCTTTTACTCTGTCAAGTGTTGGTCTTGTTTCTAATCCTTCTAATGTATATAATTTTGTTCCTCTTGCTGATCCACTAATTATTCTCATTTTTCCTTCTGGTTATTTGTCCAATAATTTTAGATTATTAACCTTTTGCCTTTCTTTTTCTTTATAAAAATATTTTTACATATTACATATTATATATTTTATCTTTTTTTTCAATAATGTCAAGCATATTTATAAAATTGTAACATACATTTAACAATTTTGTAACATTTGTAACAGATTTTATGGGCATATCCACGTTTTGTGATAAAAAAACTGTGTAACTTTATATGTCACACAGTTTTTTATATAAAAGTCTATATTTTTACGATTAAAAGTTTATTCCAATTGCTTATAGCTAAAATTACAAATTATCTTCTCTCATAAGTAAGAAACTCATAATCAAAGTCATTATCTTCATTTTTTTCACCTTTAATTCTCTCTGTTTCTCTCCAAATATTTTCATTTATTTTAGGGAAGAAACTATCTCCATCAAAATCTTTTTCAATTTGAGTTACATACATTTTTGTAACATATGGTATTAATAAATTATAAATCATTGCACCACCTATTACAAAATTTTCATTTTTATCTTGTATATATTGTTGAATTTGTAACATTGAATGTACTACTTCTACATTATCATCATTTACTTTAAAGTCTGGATTTTGACTAAATACAATATGTTTTCTTTCTGGTAATGGTTTTCCTAATGATTCAAATGTTTTTCTTCCCATTATTATTGTATGTCCAGTTGTTAATTCGTTAAATCTTTTAAAATCTTCTGGCAATTTCCACAATAATTTGTTATTTTTCCCTATTACATTATTTTTTGCTTTTGCTACTATTATACTTAACATTTTTCTCCCTCTCTTTATATAATACTACTTATTTATTTTCTTACTAATTTTTGGTTATAATTAAAATAAGCACATTTACTATAGTTCTTCTTCAATTGTTAATTTTGCATAATCTTTCTCTGGAAATTCTCTATCATATTCTACATTTGCAAATATTTCTGGCATTTCTTTTTGGAATAATTTTAATAAAGGTATTAATATTTGTCTGATTGAAGGATGTGCTTTATTTGAACATCTTAATTCTAAAATATGTTTCCATTCTCTTATATTTGCTGTCATTGTTACTTCTGCTGCAGTAGAATGTGGTAATACTAATCTACACATATCAGTTGTTGCTCCTAATTCTTTTAGTTTCATATATTTTTTTTCTATTTCTTCCATACATTCTACCCAAGTATCATATATTTCTTTGTCTTTTATATATGCTGATGGATTTATAAAAGCTATTTCATTTCCATATTTATCTTTGTTATAACTACAATATCTTGTTGATTCAATTGAAAAACTTGCAAATCTATGTCTAGTTACATCTTTATAAAATCCTATGTCACAATATATTCTAACTGTTATTTTTTCATGTTCTAAAACTGATTCATGTCCACGTGTTATACAATTATTTAATAGTTTTTTGTAACTATCTTCTGTTATATTTCCTTCTGATCTATAACATGTTCTACATGCTCTTTCAATTTTTTTCATTATTTTTACACCATCAAATTTTTCTACTTTAATCCATGGTTCAACTAATCTCATTTTATTTCATTCCTTTCCTTTCTTTAGAGGCTATTTTTATATCATTTTTCTATAAACTTTTTTAATCCTCATTTTTTCAACATTATATCAAAAATTAATTATTTATCAATACTTTAATTTATATATTATAAATTAATAATCCCAATTTGGAACATATTCTTCTTCATGTTCTCCAAGTTCCTGAATATATCCATTCTGAAGATCTAATTCATACAAATAATTTTCAACCTCTTTATATTCTTTTTGTGTTAACTTTCTATTAAGTCCTTCAATTTCTTTTGCCTTATATGTAGGAAAATACTGTGCCATAATACTTACATATACATTATTATCTATATTATCCTTTATCCATTTTAATATATTTTTACTATTTTCTATTTGATTTGGTAATATAAGATGTCTTATCATTAGACCTTTTTTCATAATTCCGTTTTCATCAATTTGAGGAATTCCCACCTGTCTATACATTTCTTTTATAGCTTCTGTTGCTATTTCAAAATAGTTATTTACATTTGAATATTTATATCCCAAATCGTCATAAAAGTATTTTAAATCTGGTAAATATATATCAACATATCCTTCTAACAATTTTAAAGTTTCAACATTTTCATAGCCATTTGTATTATATACTATCGGAATTTTTAATCCTTTCTGTCTTGCAAGTTTTATAGCTTCTATTATGTGTAAAGCATAACTTGTTGGTGTTACTAAATTAATATTTTCAACATGTCTGTTTTGCTGTTCTATCATAATGTCTGCTAATTTTTCTATTGATATTTCTTTTCCTTTACCTAATTGGCTTATTTCATAGTTTTGACAAAATATACAATTCATATTGCAATTAGAAAAAAATATTGTTCCAGAACCATTTTTACCACTTATACAAGGCTCTTCAAAATTATGAATTGAGTATAAAGCTATTTTAATTTTGTCTGTTGATTTACATTTTCCTGCATATTTTGTTCTATCTATTCCACATTTATGTGGACAAATTGTGCATTTTTCTAACATTTTTACCTCTTTTTTGTTTTTGTAAATGGTTTATCTATTAATAACAATCATAAACGAGAATCAAACCATTTTTTTGCTTTTGTTATTATAGCTCTTTTATTAATTTTTAGCAATAATTTATTTATCTAATATTTCAAAAATTCTCATCTCATTTCTAAATTTTTTATTTTCTTGTAATGTAATTATCCATAAAGCTATACAAATTAAAAATATTGCAATATTTTTAAAATAGTAAACACTAATACTACATATAATAGTTAAAATTATCATAATAATATTAGAAATTTGATTTACTATTATTTTAGATTTCTTATTTCCCATTTCTATATATAAGATTCCTTTTAATATCCTTCCACCATCTAGTGGATAAATTGGAATTAAATTAAATAATAAAATTAAAATATTTGAATAAACCACTTCTTGCTTAATTATAATCGGAATGTCTAGATATGTAAAAACTATTGCTATTACCAAACTAAGAAAAGGCCCTGCAATTGCAACAATAATTTTTTTTAATTCTAATAATGTTCCTTTCTTTATTTTTAAATTCAAATCTTTTGGCTTTACTTTTAATGAAATTGTTAAGCCATATGGCATAATTTCTAACTTTTCTGTCCTCATTCCTAGAAAAAAACCAGCAATTATATGTCCTAATTCATGTATTATACAGAAAAACATAATTATTAAATATACTTCTATTTGATTTGTTAAATAAAATAAAATCAAAAAAATAAAGATTTTTAAATCTATTCTAATTCTCAAAACCTTTCCCCTTTTCTAATAATTTAAACTTATATCATTTTAGAATCTAATTATAGTTCTAGTATCATTTCAGGATCTACATATCTATTTTGATATCTTATCTCAAAATGTAAATGCGGTCCGGTAACATTTCCTGTTTCTCCGACTTCAGCAATTTCTTGTCCTTGCTTAATAATATCACCTTCATTAACATATAACTTGTTGCAATGAGCATATACTATTATAATGTCTCCAATTTGTATTTTGAGGTGATTTCCATAATCTCCTTGTGATGATGCAAGAATTACTGTTCCATCTGTTGCTGATACAATTTTTGTACCAATGGTTGCAGCTATGTCTGTCCCTGTATGATTTTTAGGAACAGTAGGAGTTGTAGGATTTCTCATTCCAAACCTTGAACTTATTGTTCCTACTACCGGTTTTATAAAACTTACTGTACTTTTTACAGAATTTGCATCTTGCTCCATTTGGCTTAATTCAGATATATTTTCTGGTTCTGTCATATCTGTATTTTCTGTTACCGCTTCTGAAGCTTCTGAAGCTTTTGAATTTTCAGTATTAGATTGCTCACTTTGAACATCAACATTTTCTAATGATCCCCCTATATTCTCATCATTATTTTGTAAATCATCTTCCATATTATTTTCTATATCGTTTTCTGAATTTTTTTCTTCATTATCCTGACTTACTACAAAATTGATTTTTGACCAAAACTCATTAGCTTTATTTTTTATTACTTCATAAGTTTGTACAAAATTAATATCTTGAGCTAATATTTCTTTTGCTTTATTTGTAAAATCTTGTGAGAAAATATAATTATTATTTACTACCAAATAAAAAACAACATTTATTAATAAACAAACCAATATTTGCTTAATCATTTTCTTTAATAATTTTATGTCTTTTTTATTTTCAAATTTTACTTTACTACTATCCCTAGACTCTTTTTCTTGTAATGCATCAATTGTTCTTGTATTATAATATCTTTCTTCAGCTCTTCTAATCCTATCTTCAACAGACATTGTTCTTTCCATATGTTCCTCCTTATTACGTGATTCATTTAAAAATGTATTTATATATTTGCTAAATTTCCTTACTCTAAATTTAACTATTTAGCCAAAAGCAAAAAATAAACACTTCGAAAATGCTTTTTTTTAATGTTTATGCATTTCCAAAGTGTTTTATGTTTATTATATGAAATTAATTATTAAACTAATAATTAAAAGTACAGTTGAAACAATACTATATTTTTTTAGATATTGGTATCTTTTTTTTATATCTTTTTCCATTTTATCAAATTGTTTATTTTTTTCAATTTTATTGATATAATCTGTTATAAGAATTTCAGCTTCTTTCAAAATATATTCTTTTGATTTTGGCCTTTTTTGACTAATATTAAAACCATCACTCTTTTCAATTAATTCTTTTACTTTAACCTTCTGAGTCTCTTTAAAAATTATTATAGCTTCTTCTACCATATTTGATGGTAGATTTTTTAACACCATCATATTTTTCATATTGCTTGATTCCATTATATCACTCCTCTGTAAAATCTTATATTCTAATTTTTTCCAGAATAATGGAATTTATTCAATATTTTATTTAATATTAGCTTACTAAAATTTTTTCCTTAAATTAATTCATTTAATATAGTTTACAAAAATGCATTATAATATACTTTTCTCCTTTCTTTTTTAATTTTTTCATATTTTTCATTTTTTATTTTATATTATTGTAAACTTGTTTTAATAGTACTAATTGCTCAATTGCTTTATCTTATTATTTCAACTATAATTTTTTAAATCTAAACTTTTTCTTTCAGATAAAATTCCTCCTTTTTATATATTTTTAGAAAAATATGAAATATTTATAATAACCCTTATCTAATTTTTGTATTCATTCCAAGTAAAAATATATAAATAGTTAAGGGATTATTAACTTAAAATTCTATATCATCATCTATTTCCACTGCTTGTACACATCTTCTATAATTGGGCTCATTTTCTACACATGTTATTAATGTTAAAGTATTTTCTTCAGTATTTTCTAAGACTTCCCAATCTGTGTCTGTAATTATTTTATTTTTGATTACTTCATATTCCATTTCAAATTCATTATGTCTATAAATTATTAAGTCTGATTCTTTCAGCTTTTTTAAATCTTCAAAATAATTAACATTATAACCTCTATTATGAGCTGCAAGTCCGACATTACCTTCTTCTAATGAGGTTTCTTCAAAATGTCCTACATATTTGTTTAATACTTCTTTTTCTGTTCCTTCAGAAATATTAGCTGTTAAAGATATTGCAGGAATTTCAATTTGCCATTTTGTTATTTTTTCATCTTGTTTTTGATTTTGTTCATCTTCTTGTATTAGATATTCTTCTTTATTACCTTTTTCTGGCTCAATCTCTTCTTGGCTTTTCATAATATCTTCTGCAATTTCTGTATTTGAATTTATTTTAGATGTAAATTTGTATATAAATATTTGAATACAACAAAAAAGTATTATAGATATAATAAAAACTACACGATTTAGACCAGCTCTAGTAAATTTAAACATTAATTTACTGTCACCTCTTTTATATTTTATTTTTTGTGATTTTTTAAAAGAATTTGATAAAATTAATTTGAATTAAATTCTATAACTATGTTAACACCTAAATATATGAATGTCAAGAAAAATCGTTCGACATAAATCGACAAACAGCTCTGATTCCGTTTATTTTTCTATAGTTCACGAATTAAGTTTTTCTATTTTCATATAAACATTTACTTTATTTGTATATAATTATGAGTTAAATAATTAGAGTAAAAAATAGAAAGAAAATAATATAAAAAATGACCTAGTATATAATGAAGTGAACCCAAATTATTAGACAAAAAAGTTTAATAAGGAGGGTTCATTTTTATTAGTTGTCTTAATACAATATGATGATTTTAATGATAGAACACTCTTTTTCTTGGTCCAAAGTCTGTAATAAATATAAAATTGTGGACTTTGTGCTAAGTATGATTCTGTATCAAAATATTTTTTTCTTGTAGATTTTATTATGTTATAAATGATTTTTTATAATATTCTTTATATTTTCAATATAATATAATGAAAAATATATATTTCTAATTAAACTTTAAGCTTTTTTATTATTTTTATTTCATCATATAGTTTTTTTATGTTATCTTTTCTTGAATTATAAGTATCTAAAGCTTCTTGATAAACTTCGTCAATATTATCAATTGTTTCATGGCTTTTTAAAAACATTTTTATAAATTCATCATAATTACGTCTGTCTTCTTCTTTTTTTAGTGAATTTCTTTTATTTATATATTTTTTAATTTTTTGATATCTTTTTAATTCATCTTTTAGAAAATCAACATAATTTAAAGTACAAGAAATTTCATATTCAACATCGTCTATAACAACTTTCATTAATTTATTTACTATAGCTTTATTATTTTTTCCAGCATACCTATATTGGCCTTTTGGAGCATTAGGAGATGGCTGAGTATTTTCTACAATGATTTTTAATGCATCTGAAATTCCAATATGAGTTTTATATTGCCTTTTACTAACTAAAGCATCATATTCATCAGCAACTCTTATGATTTGTGCTTCATATGGAATTTTGGGTTTTGTTAAACCTTGAGGATAACCTGTTCCATCAAGAGCCTCATGATGATAATAAGGTCCTGCATAATAAGGCCTAAGTTTTAGGTTTTTCATACATATTTGATATCCAAGTGTTGTATGTTGTTTCATTATTTCGAATTCTTCATCTGTCAATTTTGAAGGCTTTTGAAGAATTTTTTCAGGTATATATAGTTTACCAATATCATGTAAATATGCGCAAATAATACAATATTCTGTAAAACCTCTTGAACAATGTAATTTATTACATAAGTTTGAAGTAATAATAGCAACATTTTCAGAATGCTTTCTAGTGAATGCATCTAGAGAGTCTAACATTCTTAATTGGTATCTTATCTCATCATCTAGGTTATAAGTTTTTAAATATGTTTGGTTATAAAAATCAAAAGTCTTTTTTATCTCCATGTCCTTTATCTCCCATCTTTTTGGTTATAATTTTCTTTGTAATTTACTGAGAAATTATTTATCATTTTTATGATAACATTAAATATGGAAAAGTGCAAGGAGAATTTGTATACAGTATGAGTTTTTTCGCTTGTGCTAATTAAAAAAGTAAAATAAACCCAAATTACTAGATTTTTGTCTAATAATTCAGGTTTATATAATAAAAATATTATTTCTTATTTACTTATTATTGCCCCAATAATTTTTTCAATTAGGCTTACTTTTTCTTCTTGAATCAAAGTTGTTTCTGTTTCAACATTATCTGTTCTATCTAGTTCTACTGGAGTTGCTTTTTTCTCTTGCATTCCTAACTGTTCTGTTGCAATTTGTTTTATATTATTCCATTCTAATCTACTTTCAACCTCTTTTATGTTTTTTTCAACTTGACCATTTTCCTTTTCAATTGCTGCAAGTTGAGTTTCCATATCCTTCTTTTGATTAAACATTTCCATTATAGAAATTTCTCTATAACTTACTGCGAGTAACATGCCAAATATAAGAGCAACAATAACTATTTGTTTTGCTTGCTTTTTTATTTCTTGTGCCTTTTTAGCTTTTTGTCTAGCAGCTTTTTCTTTTTCATTTATTTTTTTTGAAACTTTTTTAATCTCTGTTTTTTTCTTTGTAATTTTTCTTGGTGTATAATCAGGCTCATATTTTCTTGGACTTGTTTCATATTGATATGCTGTTCTTGGCATTTATTACTCACCTCCTATGTATCTTTGATTTTCTTTTGTACGTATTTATTTTAATTTTTTTCAAAAATTCTTAATTTTGCACTTTTGGACCTTGAATTTTCTTCTTGTTCTTTTTCTGAAGCTATTATTGGTTTTTTATTTATAATTTTTCCTTCTGACTTAGCACCACATATACAATATGGTAAATCTTTTGGGCATGTACATTTACC
Organism: uncultured Clostridia bacterium; assembly: GCA_944393735.1. Taxonomy (GTDB): domain Bacteria; phylum Bacillota; class Clostridia; order TANB77; family CAG-508; genus CAG-269. The sequence goes on along the minus strand of CALYBE010000005.1, from coordinate 18,915 downwards.
CTGTGCATCTGTATAAGCATTTTTAACTGCTCTGTCTTCCAATGAATGAAATGTTATTATACATAATCTTCCTTTACTATTTAATAGACTTATGCATTTTCTTACCGTGTTATATAGAGGTTTTATTTCATCATTTACCTCTATTCTTATTGCTTGAAATGTTTTCTTTGCAGGATGTCCGTTCTTTTTAGCAAATGCCGGAATTGATTTATCTATTATTTGAACTAACTCTTCTGTTGTCTCTACTTCTTTTCTTTTCCTTTCATTGCAAATATTTCTTGCAATTTGTCTTGAAAATCTCTCTTCTCCATATTCATAAATGATTTTTGCCAATTCTTCTTCTGAATATGAATTTACGACTTTTTTCGCAGTTAAGCTTTGAGTTTTATCCATTCTCATGTCTAGTTCATTGTTTCCTAAATAGCTAAATCCTCTATTTTTTTCGTCTAATTGGTAAGATGATACTCCTAAGTCAAGTAAAATTCCATCTATTTTTTCTATTCCTAAATTTTTTAATATTTCTTCTATATCATCATGATTTCCATGAATATATTTAACATTTTTATATTCTTTTAGATTTTCCTTTGCTGCTTTTAATGCTTCTTCATCTCTATCTATTCCAATAAGTAAACCTTTAGGAGATAATTTTTTTAAAATTTGTTTACTATGTCCTGCTCCTCCTAAAGTTCCATCTACATATATTCCATTTTCTTTTATATTTAGTCCTTCAATTGTTTCTTCTAACAACACTGGCTTATGATTAAATTCCAATTTTTCACCTCATTTTTGTTTTAAATCCACATATTATCAATGGATAGTTGATAATTCTTTTCTTTGGAATTTATCTTTCAAAATTTTATCTTTTGTATTTTAATTTTTTATCTTTTGCAGTTTCTTCTTTTGTAATTTTTTCTTTTGTTTTTAATTTTTTTATCTTTCGTAACTTTTTTTTCTTTAGTTTTCAAATTCATTTTCTTTTGTAATTTCATCTTTAGTATGATTTCTTTTGTACATTTGTCTCTAGTAAGTTAATCTTTAGTAATTGTACTATTTAGCACAATGTATTAAAAATTAATTTTTATATAACTTTTAGTTATATACCCAACATTGTCATATTTTCTGCTATTTCATCTGCTGATATGTTTTCATCACATTTTTCCCAAGACTCTTTGTTCCAAATTTCTAATCTTGTCCCTACACCAACAATTACAGCATCTTTTTCTAATTTAGCTGCTTCTCTTAAATTTGCTGGAATTAAAAATCTTCCTTGTTTATCTATTTCACATTCTGTTGCTCCTGATAAGAAAAATCTTACAAAGTTTCTTGCATTTTTGTCTGATAGTGGAAGTGCTTTTAATTTTGTTTCAAAGTTTAACCATTCATTTTGAGAAAATACAAACAAACATCCATCTAACCCTTTTGTTATTATGAATGTTTCTCCAATGTCTTGTCTTAATTTTGATGGCATTATCAATCTGCCTTTTACATCTAGAGAATGCTCATATTCACCTATTAACAATTGGTTTTCCTCCTCTCCACTTTTTCACCACTTTGTTCCACTTTCATCCACTTCGATTAAATAATAATACATTTATTATTATTTTTCAAGTACTTTTTGTAAATTTCTTGAAAAATTTTCAAATTTAAAACATAAGTTCGCTTACTCTTTACCAGACTTGCAAACTCATGTTCTCAAATAATAGCAATCTTTTATTTTCCTTTGAAATATTTTTTTAAAACATTTTTCTTAAACTAGAAAAATATAAATAATATGTTAAAAATTTTTTTGACACAGCATATAATATAAAAAACGATTAGATTAATTTTCAAAACTACTTGTTTGCATTTTAAGAAAGGAATATGTAATTATGAAAACTATATATTTTGATAATGCTGCTACAACACAAATAAAATCCGAGGTATTAAATAGGATGCTTCCATATTTAAGCACTAATTATGGGAATGCCTCTTCACCTTATTCGATAGGTCGACAGTCAAAACATGCTATAGAAAATGCTAGAAAACAAGTTGCAAATTTAATTAATTGCAATTTTAATGAAATTTACTTTACAGGTGGAGGATCAGAAAGTGACAATATTGCATTAAAAGGATTTGCATATGCTAATAAAAGTAAAGGTAATCATATAATTACTTCGAAAATTGAACACCCTGCAATCTTAGAAACTTGCAAGTTTTTAGAAACTCAAGGTTTTGATATTTCTTTTATAAGTGTTGATTCTAATGGAATAATAAGCTTAGATGAATTAGAAAATGCAATAACTAGTTCAACAATTCTTATAAGTATAATGTTTGCAAATAATGAAATTGGTACAATTCAACCTATTGAGAAAATAGCAGAAATTTCGCATAAACACAATATTGTTTTTCATACAGATGCAGTTCAAGCAGTTCGGAAATACTCCCATTGATGTAGAAAAAATGAATATTGACATGCTCTCTATGTCAGGACATAAAATTAATGCACCTAAAGGTGTTGGTGCTCTTTATATAAAAAATGGAATTGAAATAACAAAATTTATTAACGGAGGACATCAAGAAAAAGATAAAAGAGCAGGAACTGAAAATGTAGCCGGAATAGTAGGATTAGGTTCTGCTTGTGAAATTGCTAATAAAAATTTAACAACTCACATTAAAAATTTGACTAAATTAAGAGATTATTATTTATCAAAATTACAAAGAGAATTTCCTAATAAATTTAGAATTAATGGAACTATGGAAAATAGATTACCAGGAAATGCTAATGTTTCTTTTTTAGGAGCAAATGCCTCAGAGTTAATTTTTAAATTAGATGAAAAAGGTATTTGTGTTTCAAGTGGTTCCGCATGTTCATCTGGTAATACTTCTCCTTCTCATGTCTTAACCGCTATTAACACTCCTAAAGAATATTTAAATTGTGCAATCAGGACTACTTTTGGAGACTCTAACACTTTTGAAGAAATTGATTATCTTATTAAAACTTTAAAAAGCCTCATTTAAGATTGAGGCTTTTTATTCATAATCTGCATATAATCTAACTTTTAGATATTTTTTTTATTTTATCCATATTTTTGATTGCTGTATCATATCCAAACTTGTAACATTTATCTAGTTTTTTTACATCTAATAATCCTGTTCTATCTGTTGGAACAGTCAGTATCATATCACTCTTTTTGAGTGATTTTTCCGCTATCTTATTTCCCATAATATCAAGAGATTTCATGACAATATCCATTAAATCACTATTTTGTTCAACTGGATCTGATTCAAAATTTACTGTAATTACTTTTTTATCATATATCATTTTCAGTTCTTCAACAGGAACATTATTTAAAACTCCACCATCCATGAACATATGGTTTTTGAATTCACAAGGACAAAATACCGCCGGGAAACTACTACTTGCTCTAACTGCTTTTCCTATTTCAATTTCAGTTATAAAATTATCATATGGATTATTTCGTTGTGCACAATTTGTAAAAATATATTGCTTTGCTTCTTGAATATCTACTGCCGGAATTACTAATGGCATTTTTATATCTGCAATCACTTTAAATCCTTTTCTTTCTGCTAATTCATTATGCATTTTTTCTAGTAAGGTTCCATCATTTAATCCTGAAAATCCAATTTTTTTGTTTTTTACAAAATTTCCTATTCCGCTTATTATAGGTGCACTACCTATATTGATTATATCTCTTGCATATTTTTTAAATAATACATATATGTAATATGGTTTATACCCCATTGCATACAATGCTGCTATTATACTTCCTACACTAGTTCCACCTATTGCTTCTATTTCAATCCCATTCTCTTCTAAAGCTTTTAAAACTCCAACATGTGCAATCCCTCTAATTCCTCCACCAGCTAAAGCAATACCAATTCCCATAGTTAATAATCATTCCTTTCATTGATACAAGCATTAAAAATATTTTTTCATTTGCTCGTAACTATTCTTATTATTAACTATTTATATGAATTTAAACTATGGAGTGTCATTATTTTCAATTATATTTCCATTATTATCTAGATAATATTGTTCTGTTTCATTATAAATTCTAATAGAATTATCAGCTGTTTCTATGCTAGCATTTGTCATTTCTACAGTAAGTTGTAGCTCATTATTATAAATAAATGTTGTATTTGTTTCAAAATCCACTGCTTGAAAAATATTGGTATCTTTTATTTCTTGAATTAAATCATATTTTACTTCAATTATCACATTATTTTTAGAATCAATAATACCATATTTATCATTTTCTCTTTCTATAAAATAATCTGGATTAGTTGTCTTTTCAATAACTGTTGTAAAAGGAATATTTACCTCTTTACCATCTTTATCAAAGACTTTTTGTATATCCTGATTTTGTGCATATAAATAAATTCCATTAATTTGTAGACTTGTATATTCTGGTGTTAAAATCTCTACACCATTTTCATTTATTGCTCCAAATTGTCCTGTTCTTTCAACTATGAATAATCTCAAATCACTATCATATGAAATTGACTGATATTGTGTATCTATTATTTTACTATTATTTATAAATACTCCATATTGACCATTTTTCGCTGCTAATAAATAAATATTATCTTTATTCTGAACTTCTACTATTCTTGAAATTTGATCATATTCCAAATCCAAAACTTTACTATATTCATAATCATAATATCCATATTGATAACCATCGCTTGTGATTTTGCAAACTATATATCCAGATTTCTTGTATCCATCATTTTCATCATAATATTTGTCAGATTCAATTGAATCAAATTCATCTTTAATTAATGCATTTCCTTTAACATCATAAATCTTGCATTTATTATTATCTTTAACTATAACTTCATTTTCTTTATATCCTAATGAATATATATCATCATATTCAGCATCTAATATAACTTTACCTGTTATCGCAAGTAATCCATATCTACCATTTTTTTGACAAATTAAAGCATTTTTATCATATGTTTCATCTATCAAATTATATAATTGTATTGGTTCTATACTATCATAGCTCTTAAATATCTCTTGGTTTTGATTATTTAATACTTTTGATTCTTCTCCATTTTGGCATATAAATACTGCTCTATGTTCATTAGGAATAATTATTTTATCATATTGTGCATCTATAACTTCCTCATTATTTTGATTTATAACTCCATATTTTCCATTTTCTTCTATTACAGTATACACAATACTTTTATCTTCTATCTCATCATCCAATTTTTCTTTATTTGGTATATATATTGAAATAGCTAAACTCACGCAAATTATTATTATACTTACTATTAGTATTATACTTGTTTTTTTAGACATTTATTTACCTCTTTTCTTTTTCAAAATCGGAGCTGAAAATTTTCTATCACATAGCTCACAAGAAGCCTAATTTGAAAAAAGAAATTTTTTCTATTTAATAAGTTTATTTTACTATGATGTAAATTTTTTTTCAACAATTTTCTCAAAAAATTCACATTTTTATTACAGATTGCAATTATAATTTACAGCTTATATAGTAGTAAAAAAATGCTGATATTTTAATATTGAATAAATTTTGAATGTGATTAAAGAAAATTTAGAATTTTTTAATTAATTTTATGTATTATTATTTTACAAAAAGTTATATATTAATATTTCGCAGACAAGACCCGGATTGTTATGTCCTAGCTATGTTTTGTCCAGAAATATTAATATATAACTTTTTTATTATAACACCAAAAAAATATTTTATAATCATTTTTATCTCCCAAATCTAATATAATTAAACAACTTTAATATTGAAAGGAAAATCAATTTATTTTGAAAACATTAAAAATATTCATAATTAACACCTTGATTTTATTATTCAGTTCCATAATTTTACAAATTATAAGCATGTTTTTCAATGTATACATATCAAATACAATTGAAGAAGAAGCTGTTGGAGTATTTGCTCTTGTAATGTCTGTTTATACTTTTGGAATAACCCTTGCCTCTGCCGGAATCAATATAGCAACTACTAGAATAGTCTCTGAAGAACTTGCAGCCAATAATGAAGTAGGAAGCAAAAAAGCTGCTTCACGTTGTGTGCTATTTAGTCTTATTTTCGGTATTTGTGCAAGCACTATTTTCTTTATCTATGCAGACTTTATTACAATAAAATGTTTGCATAATAAAATTAGAAAAAATGTAATTTATCTAATTTGTATTGCACTTCCTTTTATTTCAATGTCATCTGCTGTAAATGGTTATTTTACTGCTGTTAGACGTGTTTACAAAAATTCAATTGCTAAATTTTTTGAGGAATTTGTAAAAATAGTTTGCTCTGCAGTTTTACTAAAGTCAATTATGCCAAGTGGAATTGATTATGCTTGCTATTCTTTAATTTTGGGTGATGTAATTTCAGAAGTCCTTTCATTTTTTGCATTATATATTTTATATAAATTTGACAAAAGGAAAAATTTGCTAGAATCCCGTTATAAAGATTTAGACTCATATAATAAACGTATTTTGCGTATTACAGTTCCTGTTGCCTTAACTTCATATTTGCGCTCTGGTTTATCTACTTTAAAACAATTATTAATTCCTTCAAATCTTCAAAAAAGTGGAATGAACTCTTCAAATAGCTTAATTTCTTATGGAATTGTTAATGGTATGGCTATGCCAATTATTATGTTTCCTGTTATTTTAGTTACAAGTTTCAGTGGACTTCTTGTACCTGAGTTTTCAAGATATTATGTTGAAAAAAAATATAAAAAAATAAAGAGTGTTTCTACTCTTATTTTATGTTGTACTCTTGCTTTTTCAATAATTGTCAGCATTTTTATTTTTATTTTTTCTAATTTCTTGAGTTCTACAATTTACCACAAACTTGAAATTGCAAAATATTTGCGAATTCTTTCTCCACTTGTTATTGTAATGTATCTAGATATTGTTATTGATAGTATTTTGAAGGGATTAGATGCTCAAGTTAGTGTTATGGCTATTAATGTTTTCGACTGTATTATTAGTATAGCTTTTATTTACTTTTTTGTTCCTATTTTAGGTTTTAGTGGATATATAATTTCTATATTCATTAGTGAAGTTATTGATTTTTCTTTAAGTGGTTATCAGCTTATTCGTATATTACATAAAATGAATTAAATCAGTATAAATTTTTATGCCACTGACTCTTTTTAATTGGTCAGTGGCATTTTAATTTTTCTTAAATTTATTGCATCTCAATTATTGCATGTAAAACAGTATCATCCTCACTTTTTATTACTATTATATGTTTTCCTTCTTTAAAAGCATATTTGCATTTTACTGTTTCACCTAATTTTATTTCTTTTTTATAAGAAATTCTTATATCATCTAAATCTTTTCCTCTATATATATCTTCTGGCAAAGCTTCATTTGCTAAATCTAGATAATTTAAGTTATGCATATGATTGTTTACATCTATATCAGCTCTTTTTACTGTATATTTTGTTTCAAATAAATAATCTCCTGGTTCAAATATCTTTGAAAAGTTGTCATTTTCAAATACATACTTGCCTATTTCTGGCTGATATTTTTCAAGTATATCATCTTCTACTCTTACTATTTTTTCTTTTTCTGTGCTTATAAGAACCCATTTAGATGCTGCTATTGCAATAATATTTCCTTGTTCATCACAAGCTTCGAAATCACGTAATGCATAGCATTTTAATGAACCAGTACACCAAGTTTTTGCAATTATTTTTTCACCATATTTAGGTCTTTTTATTACTTTCAATTTCCATTCTAATAATAGCCATGTCAAGCCTGTTTTTGGAATATCATATACTCCATAACCAACAGTATCTGAATGGTTGCAAGCTACATCTTCTAATACTCCAAGTATTGCTTTATTTGTCATTTCACAATTCTTCTTGGTTTCTGATATTTTCACATTATATGATTTTTCAAATATCATTTCTACTTCCTCGTTTCTGTTATTAAAAAATTCAAATTCATTATAAAATTTAAAATTAGTTCTACTTTTTAAGTCTATGTCATAAAATATTTTATTAATAGCCAGGTTTTTCTAGTAGTTTAAACATATTCTTTTTATATTTCTCTACACCTGGTTGATCAAATGGATTTACACCTAATATCATTCCAGACATAGCACATGCTTTTTCAAAGAAATAAATCAAATGACCTAATGTTTCTTCAGATAAATTTGGCATCTGAATTAATATATTAGGAACATCTCCAGAAACATGTGCTTCAACAGTTCCTTCCAACGCCTTTTTATTTACATAATCTAAACTTTTTCCAGCTAGGTAATTTAGTCCATCTAGATTATCATCTTCCTCTTTGATTTCTATGTCTGAATCTGATTTTTCTATTCTAATTACTGTCTCAAATAAATTTCTTCTTCCTTCTTGAATATATTGCCCCATTGAATGTAAATCAGTTGTGAAATCTACACCTGCTGGGAATATTCCAAGTTGATTTTTTCCTTCACTCTCACCAAATAATTGTTTCCACCATTCTGTAAAATAGTGCATTTTGGGCTCATAATTTACTAAAATTTCAGTATTTTTGTATAATTTATATAAAATATTTCTTATAACTGCATATTGATAACATGCATTATATTTTAAATTTGAGTCTTCATATTTTAATTGTGCAGTTCTTGCACCTTCCATTAGTTTATCAATATTTATACCTGCTACTGCTATTGGAAGTAATCCCACAGCCGTTAATACAGAATATCTACCACCAACATTATCTGGAATTACAAATGTTTCATATCCTTCAGAATTTGCAAGTGTTTTTAACGCTCCTCTTTCTTTGTCTGTTGTAACATATATTCTATTTCTTGCTTCTTCAATTCCATATCTATTTTCAAGAATTTCTCTAAAAATTCTAAAAGCTATTGCTGGTTCTGTGGTTGTTCCTGATTTTGATATTACATTTACTGAAAAGTCTTTTGTTCCAAGAACTTCAATTAAATCATTTATATAATTTGGACTTAAGTTGTTTCCTACATACATTATTTGTGGATGTTTTCTTTTTTCTTCCGGTAACAAATTGTCAAAAGTACTTGTTAAGCTTTCTATTACAGCTCTTGCACCCAAATATGATCCCCCTATTCCAATTACAATTAGTACATCTGAATCATCTTGAATTTTTTTTGCAGATTCCTTTATTCTTTTAAATTCTTCTTTGTCATAGTTTGTTGGAAGTTCAAGCCAGCCTACAAAATCAGTCTCATCATTTGCTCTTTTATATAGCTCTTGATGTATTTGTTCTACCCTATCTTTGTATTTCATTATAGTTTTTTGCTCTATTCCTGAATATTTTAAATTAAGTTTTAGATTTAACATAAACTTTCCTCTCTTTCTTAAATAATTGAATACTTTTCATTTAAGTGATTATTCCTATTTTGAACAATACTTAATAATTCATATAAATAATTATTCTTTTAGTTCATCTATAATTACTTTATAATCCACTGCCTTTAAAATTGCTGTTCCTGCAACTAATATGTTTGCTCCAGCTTCTTTTACTCTAGGAGCTGTTTTCAAATTAATTCCACCATCAACTTCTATGTCAATTTCAATATTTTCTTTTTCTATATATTCTTTTAATCTTTTTATTTTGGATAACATATCTGTTATAAGTGTTTGTCCGCCCTTGCCTGGTTCTACTGTCATTATTAGACACATATGTATATATGGCAAATATTCATATACATCTTCAACTGGTGTTTCTGGTTTTATAGCAATTCCGACTCTTGAACCTTTTTCTTTTATTTCTTGAATATTTTTCATAACTTCTTCTTTGCTTTTGCAAGCCTCTAAGTGAAAAGTTATTATGTTAGGTTCTACAGCTGAAAATACTTCAACAGCAGTATCTATATCTTCTACCATTAAATGTATATCCAATGGTAAATTTGATATTCTTTTTATATATTCACTATATTCTCTCATTTGCTGATATGTGTCTTTTTTCACAAACTTTCCGTCCATTACGTCTATATGGAAATAATCAGTTTTTGACTTTTCTAACAGCATAAATGTTTCTGCTTCATTTCCTTTTTCTACTGAGAGGATTGATGTTGATATTTCAACCATTTTTTCACATTCCTTTCGTTTCTTTATTTTTATTTTTTAATAATCTTTTATTATGATATAATTTTACTATTAGATTAGAAAAATAGCAAGTGTTTTTAAGTTGCACTTAAAATTATTGGTTTTTATATTCTAAGAAAGGTAATCCCATGAAATGAGTGATATTCCTTAAAGAAAAGTTATGGAAGAGTTAGATTTTTTTATTTGTTCTTAAAGTAATTTACCACCTATGTTTTTCCTTATCTTTTAGTTCTTCATAAATTTTACAATAATTTTCATATCTTTCTTTTGAAATTCTTCCTGCTTCTAAAGCTTTTTTTATACCACAATTTTTTTCTTTTAAATGTGTACAACCTATAAATTCACAATTTTGAATTTCTTGCTTAAATTCTATAAAATATTTATCTAGTTCACTACTTTCAATTTCAGTTATGTCAAAGTTTGAAAATCCTGGTGTATCTGCAATATATGTATTTTTTTCTAATTCGTATAGTTTTGTATCTGTTGTTGTGTTTTTCCCTTTCTTATTTTTTTGGCTTATTTCTCCTTCTTGAGTTTTATCTTCTTCAAAAATCATATTAATAATACTTGATTTTCCTACTCCTGAATTTCCCGAAAATACACTAATTTTGTTTTTTAGTACTTCTTTAACTTCTTCTATTCCAAATTTTTCTTTAGCACTGGTTGCAATTACTTTATAACCTATTTTTTCATACAAATTCTCTATTGGCTTATAGTTTTCTTCTAAATCAATTTTATTCAATATAATAACTGCTTTTATTCCTAATTTTTGGGCATATGCTAATTGCTTATCTAACATTAATAAATCTGGTTTTGGGTGTTTTGTTGATATTATAAAAATTATTTGGTCTATGTTTGCAATTCTAGGTCTTTTTACATAATTTATTCTTGGTAAAATTTTCTCTATTATAGCTTCTCCTTTATCTTCATCTATTACTTCTATTTCTACATTGTCTCCTACTACTGGTATAATTTCTTCGTTTTTAAATTTTCCTCTTGCATATGCTTCATATTCTTTATTTTCAGTTTTTATTTTATAAGTATTTGATATATTTCCTATTATCTTTCCTTGCATATCTCCTCCCATTTATATAATTAATATAGCATATTGGGACTAATTTTACAATATTTTTTTGTTTTTTAACTTGACATCTACTCTAGTCTACTGTATACTTTTATTGTATTTTTTCTTAATTTTATTTTTTTCTATAGTATCTTTTTTTATTATGATTTTTTCGAAGGAGGTGATTGCTTATGAATAATAATGATAAACTTGACTTAATCTTTGATTATTTAAAACAACAAAATCAGAAATTTGAATCTAAATTTGATTCTATGGACAGAAATTTAACTTTAATCTATAAGAAATTAGAAGAATATGACAGGAATTTCGCTTTAATCTTTAAGAAACTAGATGAACACGATAAATTACTTAAAGACATCAATACTAGATTTAATTCTCTTTTAGTCGAATTAAAAAAAGACTTCAAAACAACTGAAGATACTCTTAATGAACATGATGAAAAATTAGATGATCTTAATTCTAGAGTTGCAATTTTAGAACATTCTGTTTAAAATTTTTTCACATTCAAAAACCCCTATACTTTTTTCATTACATGTATAGGGGTTATAATAATTTATTGTATTTCATATAAATTTAAGGTAATTTATAGAAAATTTTAAAAAATTTATTTTCTATTCAATTGTCATTTCTGTTGTTGAATTCAAATTCATATCAACTGTTATTACTTTAGAATCATTAATCCATACCTCTATTGAAATAGTTCCTTTTCCATAAACATTAACTGTTTGTGTCGAATTTTCTTTTACTGTAGAGTTAAAAACTTGGTCGCCTCCTGCTATAACACGCAATTTTACGTCTTTAGGTGTATTATCTTTTTCAACAGTCTCTTCTTCTCCCTCTTCATTTGTTACAGTTTCTGTGATTTTATCTTTATATCCTGTCAAAGATTTCATGTTAATTTTTACTGTTCCACTTTTGGTTTCAGTCAATTTGTTTACTGTTATAACAATTGTAGTACCTTCATCAACAGTTGTTCCAGAATCAATACTTTGTCTTAATACTACTCCATTATCTTTTGTTGAATCTTCATCATATTCAACTTGAACAACTAATCCTGCACTTTCAAGAATTTGTTTTGCTGTTGCTTCATCTCTACCAAATACTGATGTTACAGCAACTTGCTTTATTCCTGTTCCTATGCTTAAATAAACTGTTACAGTATCTCCGGCATTTACTGTCTCACCTTCTTTAGTATCTTGTTTTATAATAATTCCTGCTTCAACTGTTTTACTTGTTTCTTCTACAATATTTAATTTGATTTTTGATTTTTCAGCTGTTTCTTCCGCTTCATCTTTTGTTAAACCTTTTAGTTTTGGAACTGTTGTAGTTTCTATTCCTAAACTAACAACAACCTTTACTTCAGTATTTTGTTTAATATTTCTATTTTCTACATATGTAGGATTTTGTGATATTATTTGACCTTCTTCATATTCTGTACTATATTCTGTTCCATCTTCTACATATATAAGCTTGTTTTCTTCTAATATTTGTTTTGCTTCATCAACAGTTTTTCCGACCAAATTTGGGATTTGAACATCTTTTGGTCTAGTAGAATTTGATATTCCTATTGTTGCGCCTAAACTTATTGCAAATAATAAAATTAATCCTACAATTGATGAAATTACTTTATGTTTTTTCACAAATGCAATAAACTTATTTTCTTTTTTCTTTTTTTCTTCTTTTTGGTTTTTACCTTCATCACCTAATGGCGTAAATCTTTGTGTTGGAAAGTCTCCAACATATTCACTATTATTAACAAAATCTCCATTTGGCTCTTTTAAAGATCTTTGTAAATCTGCTACAAAAGCTGTTGCCGTTTGATATCGTAAATTTGGATCTTTCTTTAAAGCTTTCATTATTATATCATTTACAGCTTTTGGAATATTAGGATTTACTTCAATTGGTGGCTTTGGTTCTTCTTGCATATGTTTTAAAGCTACTGAAACTGGTGTGTCTGCATCAAAAGGAACTCTTCCTGTTAACATTTCATACATTACTACACCTAGAGAATATAAATCAGATTTTTCATCTGTATATCCTCCACGAGCATGCTCTGGTGAAAAATAATGTACTGAGCCAATTGTTGTTCCAAATGCTGTAATTGTTGAGTTTGATGCTGCCTTTGCAATTCCAAAATCTGTTACTTTTGCAACTCCATCTTCTGTTATTATTATATTGTGTGGTTTTATGTCTCTATGTATAATATGATTTTTGTGTGCTACTTCTAAAGCTGAAGCAATTTGAATTGATATATTTACTGACCATTTCCATGGTAATGGCCCATTTTCTTCAACTATTATCTCTTTTAAAGTTTTTCCCTTTATTAGTTCCATTACAATATAATGTAAGTTTCCATCAACGCCTACATCATAAACAGAGACAATATTAGGATGAGTTATGCTTGCAGCAGCTTGAGCCTCAACTTCAAATCTTTTTATAAATTCTTCATCTGTTGTAAATTCATCTCTTAATATTTTGATTGCTACATATCTATTTAGTACATGGCATTTGGCTTTATATACTGTTGCCATCCCACCACTACCTATTTTTTCAAGAATTTCATATCTATTTCCTAACAATCTACCTTTTAAATCCATTGTTTTCATTCCTTCCTAGGTATAGTAATTTGAATTTTATATGATACTATCTGAATCAATATTTTCTTCAAATTTTTTCCTTATAGGTTATATGTTTTTTATAACTACAACTGTTACGTTATCTAATCCGCCATTTTCATTTGCTAAATCCACAAGCCTTATAGGGGCTTTTTCTATGTTTCCGCTTGCTACTTCGAATATGTCTTGTTGTTTTACCATATTTGTTAATCCATCAGAACACATTAATATAATATCATCTCTTAAAAAGCCTTTTACTGCTACATCTGGTTCTACAAAGGCATTGCATCCTAGTGCTTTTAAAAGCATATTTTTCTTTGGATGTACCTCTGCTTCTTCTTTCGTAATTGTTCCGTCTTTTACTAATTTTTGTACATAACTATGGTCTTGTGTTAGCTTTCTAATAAAGTTCTTTCTTATTCTGTATATTCTGCTATCACCTATATGACCAATATATGCCTTATTATTATATATTAAGCAAACTTCTAAAGTAGTACCCATTCCTTCAAATTCTTTATTTTCTTTTGACTTTTCATATACTACCATATTTGCATATTCCATACTACTTGCAACTAATTGAATTAGACTTTCTCGATCTTTTGGAGTTTCTACGAAATTATTTTCTATATAGTTTTTTGCACATTTTACTGCCAATTGACTCGCTATTTCTCCTCCTTTATAGCCTCCCATTCCGTCTGCTAATAAGTATAGTTTGACTTCACTTAACGAATCAGATATGTAATAAGCATCTTGGTTCATTTCTCTGACTTTTCCTATATCCGATTTTGCATAAGCTATTATCATATTTAGTTCCATTCCTTCCTTAAGGTTCAAACCCAGTTTTGAAAAAAATCGTTATTTTACGATTGCTTTTAAAACTTACCTCGTTTCTTTCTATGATTAAAGTTATATCATACTTTTATATAATTTTCAATAGTTTTAGTTGTTAATTTTGCAGTACTACTCACTTAAGTTTTTTCTTCTTAATTGTCCACATGCAGCATCAATATCTGAACCTAATTCTCTTCTTATTGTTGCTACTATACCATGGTCATTTAAATAATCCCTGAACTTTATAATATTTTCATTTGAACTTTTTGTATATGCTCCATTTTCAATTTTATTAATAGGAATTAAATTTACATGACAAATCATCCCTCTTAATAAATGTACCAATCTTTTGGCATCTTCTGAATTATCATTATTATCTTTAGCAAGTGCATATTCAAATGAAATTCTTCTATTTGTTTTATCTATGTAATCTTTACATGCTTGTAGCAATTCTTCTATATTATATCTATTATTTATAGGCATCATGCTACTTCTTTTTTCATTTGTAGTTGCATGTAAGGAAATTGATAAAGTACATTGAATATTTTCTTCTGCTAGCTGATAAATTTTGGGTACTAGTCCACTTGTTGATACACTTATATGACGTGCTCCAATATTTATTCCTTTTGGATTATTTATTATTCTAATCGCATTTACTACATTATCATAATTATCTAGTGGCTCTCCTATTCCCATAAATACTACATTAGATATTCGAATATTGTTGTCTCTTTCAACTGCTAAAATTTGTTCAACAATTTCTCCAGATGTTAAATTTCTTATAAAGTTTATACCTGTGGATGCACAAAATTTGCATCCCATTTTACATCCTATTTGTGATGATACACATATGCTATATCCATGATGATAACTCATTAATACTGTTTCTATGGCATTTCCATCTAATACATCAAATAAGTACTTTTTGGTTCCATCAGCAGATTCTTGTTTTTTTAATATATTAAAATTGTGCATTTCATAGTTTTGTTTTAATTTTTCTCTCAATTCTAATGAAAGATTTGTCATTTCATCAAAACTAGTAACTTTGTTTTCATATAACCATTTAAATACTTGCTCTGCCCTAAATGTTTTTTCTCCCATTTGAACAAACTCTTCTTTTAAACTATCCAAATTATAATCTTTTATATTTTTCATTTTTTATTTCTTTCTCCTAATTATCCAATCTCTACCGCACTTAATAGGCAACAAAATTTTTGCCTGTTGTCCTTTTACACCTGGATTCACAAATTCAATTTCTTTATCTGTATCCACATCCCATAATTTTTCAATTTTAAATTCAACTGGCTCTAATTGATGTGGCACAATAATTTCCATTGTATCACCAATTTGAAGTCTATTACGTACTTCAATTATAGATTTTTCTTCTTTGTATTCCACAACTTTTGCACCAAACTGGTATTGTTCATTATATTGTTTTCCGGAATATTCTTGAATATCCGTATTTTTTCTATCATTGAAATAAAATGTTGTTAATCCTCTTGTCTTAATTTTTTCAATTTCTTTCAAATATTTTTCTGCATCATAATATTCTGGGTCTTTTTTATAATCATCAATTGCATTTCTATATACATTTACAATACTTGCAACATAATATTCTGTTTTTAGTCGTCCCTCTATTTTTAGGCTATCAACGCCCATTTCAATTATTTCTGGAATTTCTCTAATTAAACATAAATCTTTTGAAGAAAATATACTTGTTCCATATTCATTTTCCTCAATTGGCATAAATTCACCAGGATTATTCTTTTCTTCTGCATATAAATTATAAGACCATCTACAGCTTTGTGCACAATCTCCAAGATTTGCACTTCTACATGATAAAAAGTCACTTAAGAAACATCTTCCAGAATATGCAAAACATATTGCCCCATGTACAAATATTTCTATTTCCATATCATCAGGCTTGTTTTCCATAATGTATCTTAATTGTTCTTTATTCATTTCTCTTGCCATTATCATTCTTTTAGCTCCATTTTTATACCAAAAATTACATGCATGTAAACTTACTATATTAGCTTGTGTACTTACATTTATTGCAACACTTGGAGCATATTGTTTTAATACATCTATTACTCCGCCATCAGCAGCAATTATTCCATCAGGTTTTAATTCTTCTAATTTTTTTGCCATTTCTATTATTTCTTCATATTTTTCATCCCATGCAAATATATTTAATGTTACATATACTTTTTTTCCTTGGCTATGTGCATATTTTATTGTATTAACTAAATCATCATCTTTCATGTCCGCTCTTGTCCTTAATGATAATGATGATGTACCGCAATAAACTGCATCAGCTCCATATAAGAAAGCTATTTTAGCTTTTTCAAATGAGCCTGCTGGTGCTAGTAATTCTACTTCTTTCATATTTTATTTCCTCTCATAATTAATATTTATTTTTATCTGATATATTATATAATTTTTTAATGATTATGTCAATTTTTTTTGAAATATGCTGTACTTTAGTTATGACCGTAAAGAAGATGACAGAGACGGTATTTATTTTTCGAAAGACTTTTCTGACAGAAGAGTACCCCAACGTTAAATCTTAATTTAGGTCCTTTAAGTCCTCAGAAGTTCTTTCTGAGGGCTTTTTATGATATAAAAAAACAATTTTGAAGTGCAGAGCAAAAATTTACACGATTTTTTCTAATTTTTTCTTGTTTTTTTAACTATAATATTGTATAATCTTAACATAAAATTTACAATTTAGAAAGAAGGAATTTTTATGGCAGATTTAACAATAAAAGACTTATTTAGTAATTTATCTGAATATGCAGATAAAGAAGTTACCATTGAAGGTTGGGTTAAAACAGTTAGAGATTCAAAAACATTTGGCTTTGTTGAGATTAATGATGGCTCATTTTTTAAAAATGTTCAAGTAGTAATTACAGACAAATTATCAAATTTCAATGAAGCAGTAAAACTTACAATAAGTTCAACAGTAAAAGTAACAGGAAAAGTTGTAATTACAGAAAATGCAAAACAACCTTTTGAAATTCAAGCTACTTCAATAGATATTGAATCACTATGCCCTACAGATTATCCTCTTCAAAAGAAAAAACACTCTTTTGAGTATTTAAGAACAATAGCATATCTAAGACCAAGAACAAATACATTTAATGCTGTTTTTAGAATTAGAAGTGTTGCTGCGTTTGCAATACATGAATATTTTCAAGACCGTGGGTATGTTTATGTGCATACACCAATTATAACATGTGCTGACTGTGAAGGTTCTGCTGAAATGTTTAAATTAACAACTTTTGATCTTGAAAAAGACTTGCCAAAAAAAGATGGAAAAGTTGATTTTTCAAAAGATTTATTTGGAAAAGAGGCTTATATTACTGGTTCTGGTCAATTACATGGTGAAACTTTTGCTTCTGCTTTCGGAAAAATTTATACATTTGGACCAACTCTAAGAAGTGAAAATTCTAATACAAAAACACATGCTAATGAATTTTGGATGATTGAACCTGAAATATCTTTCTGCGACCTAGAAGGTTTAATGGATATTGAAGAAGACTGTGTAAAATATATAATAAAAACAGTTATGGAAAAATGCCCTGATGAAATTGATTTTTGTGATAGTTTTATTGAAAAAGGTCTAAAAGACAAATTAAATAAAGTATTAAATTCTAAATTTGTTAGAATTGACCATAAAGATGTCATAGACATTTTGAAAAAAGCAGACAAAACTTGGGAATTTGAACCTGAATATGGTGGAGATTTAGCTAAAGAACATGAAAAATATATAACAGAATATTTTAATGGTCCTGTATTTGTTAAAAACTGGCCAAAAGATATAAAATCTTATTATATGAAAGTAAATCCAGATGGAAAAACAGTTGCAGCTGTTGACCTTGAAGTTCCTGGCTCTGGTGAAATTATGGGAGGTTCTCAGAGGGAAGAAGATTATGACAAATTAACTTCTCGTATGAAAGAAATGGGAATTGAAACTGAACCATTATATTGGTATTTAAATTTACGTAGATATGGTACAAATATTCATTCTGGTTTTGGATTAGGTTTTGAAAGATTACTAATGTATATTACTGGTATAGAAAACATTAGAGATGTTATACCATATCCTAGAACCCCAAACAATTGCGAATTCTAAATTTTCTAATAAAATAATGTTATAAATTTTAAATTTCTGTTCCTAAATTTGTTGAAATAATGAATTTAGAAACTATTTTAATGGTATAGAAAAATCGTTTTTTCTATACCATTGAAAAAATCCATATGCTATTAATTTTATCTATATCTACCACCATTGCAACAACCACA
>CALYBE010000004.1 GCA_944393735.1 uncultured Clostridia bacterium | reverse complement strand
CTATATTAGCAAAGTTCAAACTTTTTGCTGCTGTTATTTTTATAGGCTTACCATTCTCACTTCTTCCTATATGAACATGTAAATCTGCAAATGCTTCATACATTTTTATTTTTCCTTTCTTAAACTTGAAAAATAATTGTAAAATACAATTATTTTTCAACTTTTTCACTAACATGTTTTAATATTTTTTGCTCAGTCTCACTGCTAAACATAGGCCTATTTTCATTGTTTTCGAATTTTCCTGTTAGTGTTTCTAATTTTTTATCAACTGTATCTGAATAACCTATTGCTAATTGTTTAACAAATTCTGGCACATCTTTAGCTTCTCTAATTAGTTTTTGCAATCTTGCAAACACAGTTGTATTAACAGCTCCAGAAATTTGAATTTTTCCTACTTCTTCAACAAAGTCTCTGAATATTTCAAGATATCTATTATATTCATCCTTTAAGTTTCTGTGCTCAATTAATACTAATGCTTCATCAGGCATCATACCAATTCTTTCTGGTCTATCTATAAGCATACCACCAAATTGGTCTGCAAGTTCTAGAACATCACTTTCTGGTTCTCTCTGAGTTTGTCCACTATATCTATTTACTCCCTCACATATTTTGCAAAACCTTGGATCAAAACCTAATTTTTTTAGATGTTGAGCTCCTTCCATGGCATATACTTGCACTTTTCCCATTTTTTGAGCATTGTCTATCTTTTTACAATTGCACAACAAACATGCTGTTAAAACTAAATTATTATCTAATTTGGCTTTTGAGTATTTAAGAAACATCCTTGCTATTTCTGTTTTAAATATAATTGATTTATCAAAATTTATTCCTAACTTAGGTGCTAAGAAATATATTATTTCTATTTTTGATATTAAATCTTTTTCATTTAAAATATATTCAGCAAATTCTTCCATTTATCTCACGTTCCTTTCTTTATTTTATCTGTGTCTTTTGTTTCTTTTACCTATATTTTACTTTGACTTACTTTGGCATTAAAAGTTAAAAAATTTGTTAAACTCTTCTTCATTAATTTTTTCTTTTTCCATTAGTTCTTTTGCAATAGCATGTAATATATTAATATTTTGTCTTAAAATTTCTTGAGCATTTCTATAAGCTGTATCAATTAACTTTTTAACTTCTTGCCCAACTATATCTTCCATATTTTCTCCAAATATTTGATAATCAATTTGTTCTCCTGAATCTTTTAAGCAAATAGGTCCTATAACATCACTCATTCCATATACTGTTACCATGTCTTTTGCTATTTTAGTTGCTACTTCTATATCATTGCTTGCTCCTGTTGATATATCATTTAAAATTAATTTTTCTGCAGCTCTTCCGCCAAGTAATGCAATTAATTTTTCTTCCATTTCTGTTTTAGATATATAATATTTATCTTCATCTGACTTGTACATTGTATATCCTCCAGCCATTCCTCTAGGTACAATTGATACTTCTTTTACAGCTGTTTGTGTTGGCAAAAATTGACTAACAATTGCATGTCCAGCTTCATGATATGCTGTTAATTTTTTATCTTTTTCTGAAGGTTTTCTACTTGTTTTTTCAAGTCCAACAGTAACCTTTTTAACCGCTTCATCTAAGTCTGTATTTGTAATAGAATCATGGTCTTTTTTAGTTGCAATTATTGCAGCTTCATTTAAAATATTTGCAAGCTCTGCACCAGTAAATCCTGAAGTATCTTCTGCAATATCATGGAAAGATACATCTCCAGCAAATTTCTTGTCTTTTCCATGAATTTTTAGAATTTCTTCTCTACCTCTTAAGTCTGGTACTGGAATTGTTATTTGTCTATCAAATCTTCCTGGTCTTAATAATGCTTTATCTAGCATTTCTGGTCTGTTTGTTGCTGCTAAAACAATTATTGTTTCTTCTGAAGAAAATCCATCCATCTCAACCAATAATTGGTTTAAAGTTTGATTATTTTCTGTTTCTGCTCCACTATTACTTGTCCTTCTTGAACCAATTGCGTCTATTTCATCTATGAATATTATACATGGTGCTAATTTTCTTGCTCTTTCAAATAATTTTCTTACTCTTGAAGCTCCAAGTCCTGCAAACATTTCTATAAATTCAGAACCACTCATTGAAATAAATGGTACATCTGCCTCTCCTGCAATTGCTTTTGCTATTAATGTTTTTCCTGTTCCAGGCTTACCATATAATAATACTCCTTTTGGAATTTTTGCTCCCATTTCTGCGAATTTTTCTGGTTCTTTTAAGAAATCAACTATTTCTTTTAATTCATCTTTTTCTTCATCTAGCCCTGCAATATCATCAAATGTGATTTTTGTTTTTCTAGCTGTGTCATCATATACTTTTCCTTTTTCTCCAATTCCTTGCATTTTAAAAATCATTATAAATAATGCAAGCATAATTAGTGTAGGAAGTAATGAGAAGAAATATGATGGAATTTGTGAAATTATACTTTGTTTGTTTTGAATTAGTTCTATTTGATTACCTTCTAATGCTTGTTCTTGTATTAATTCCATAAATACTTGTGTGCTTGGTACTATAACTGTCTTTACTGGTTTATCTTCTTCTTGATTGCCATTTCCTTCTGTTTCAGTATTTTCACTTGTTTCTACATTTTCTTCTGGTTTTTGATTATCCTCTGTTTGTGTGTTTGCTTCTGATTCTGGATTTTCTCCTTCTTCAGTTGTTACTTCATTTTTTAATGTTACTTTTAGTACTTGGCTTCCTACTGTCATTTCTATTTTTTCTACATTTCCATTTTTTATTTCTTTAATTAATTCTGTATATGAAAGTACGTTGTCATCTACTTCTGATTTATTCATATCTTTATATAATAACCAACAAGTTAATACTATTAATGCTAATAATATAATTGTTAATATGAATGTTAATATATATTGTAAAATTTTCTTTTTGTTTTTGTCATTGTCCCTATTCATTTTTCTTATTCCCTTTCTTTGTTAATAAAATTATAAAATATTATACATCTTGGCTTTGCTTTGCAACTTTCAAATTTATGTGTTTTTTATTTGCTAAGCTTGAGCACCATCAGGTTCTTCTCTCTGTTTTTTTTCATTACCATCTTTTTCTTCTTTTTTTTCTTCAGGAGGTTCTCCATCTTTTGGTTCTTTATTTTCTTTTTTATCTTCTGTTTGCTTTTTTTGTTCTTCCTCTTCCTGTTTTTCAATTTCTCTTCTTACATTTTTTTGTTCGTCTTTGATTTTTTCAACTTCTTGCATTCTTTTTATGATGTCATCTTTTAAAATAAATATTGTTGCAGCTAGATAAATATATGCAATTGTTATATATGCTACTTGGAAATAGCTTATCACAAAGTCAGTAAAGTAGTTTATTATAATATATATTATATTTAAGATGATAGGTAATGTTAGAGAATATATTGCCATATTATAAATTGCTACAAATCTTATTCTTATTCTTGCAATAATTGCTGTTAACCAGCCAAAGATTGCAATTTCTAAAGCATCACACATCATGACTAATATATTTATAACTAAATAAGATAGTGCCACAGTTAAACCATAATTTAAGTAAAAGTAGCTCATCTGTGGGCCTGTTATATATTCTATTAATTCTGCTTTATTAAATTTTTCTACTGTGTTTGGCGTATAACCTGAAATAAATTCTTCATATGTATATGACTGTGTATTTGTTTGTCCGTTTTCTGTTCTTATTCTTAATATGATTTGTTCTTTAAAGAAAAATACAGTTACACCTTCTACATCATTTTCTTGTTCAAATACAGCTTTCTCTTCATCATTGTCTATAGAAGGTTCTACAACTATTCTATCTATTCCTTCATACTGAATATCGTCTATTATGATAGGTTCTTCAGTTTCCATTGTAACTACACCGTTATCATAAGTAAAATCTGGTATATTTTCTTCTACATAGTCTGCTAAATTCCCTACAATTTTATGCATTTCAATTACATTGCTTATAGACATAAATATTGTAACAAATAATGACATAATTATTAAATATATTATTGCTCTTTTGAATCCTTCTGTTGCCATAGCAGGATATTGTTCAAATTTAGTTATTGAATACCATACTTTTTTAAAAAAGCTTATATTACATACTCCTTCTCTCTGTTCCATTTTGATTTCCTTTCTATATTAAATATATTCTCTTGTAATTTTACTATCTACTAGCATTGGACTAACCTCAAAAATAGCTTCATCGCCTATTTCAACATTTTTATTTGTAATGTCTACTGTTACGTGAAACATTCCGAGTCTCCCTAAAACCAAACATTTTTCCCCATTTATTGTTACTTTTATTTGCTGTTTTTTAAATGCATTTTTTATATCCCTTATTATATATCTTAATTTATCCCTTTTTCTAAACATATCTTTATCAACAATTACATTAAATCCATCAGCATAGCCACATGGGATTATTGCAACTTTAGTTTCTTTTTTTGTTACAAAAGCATTTGAATAACCTATATTATATCCTTTTGGCAATATTTTTATTTCTGCGACATTGGATTTCAAGTATCCCACTCTTTTGAATCCCCATGTATTTGGAATTGATAATCTTCCTAATAATGCTGATCCTATTCTTACAGCATCTAGATGCATGTTTTCAAATCGTAAAAATGCTGATGAATTGCATATGTGCAGTATTCCCGTCTCTATTTTGCTTGCATTTAATGTTTCTATACACTGCATAAATCTATTAAACTGTGTTTGTGCTTCTTTTCCATTTCCGAAAAATGCTAATGAAAGATGCGAAAATGTTCCTTCTATTTTTATATTTTTCCATCTTTTTATTGCTTCTATCATTTTTTCTTTTTCGGTATATATGAAACCATATCGTCCAAAACCAGTATCTATCTTAATATGAACTCTAACTTTTTTTCCTTGCTTTTTTGCAATTTCTTCTACCGCATCTCCTGCTTCTTTTGAACCTATTGTTAATATAATTTCATTTTCTATTAAATTTTCTATATCTTCTTTTACTGCAGTTGAAGACATCATTAATATATCTGTTTTTATTCCTCCATTGCGTAATTCTATGGCTTCTTCAACTGTTGCAACTGCTAACATGTTTATTCCATTGTCAATTAAAAATTTTGAATATTGAACTAATCCTAATCCATATCCATTTCCTTTTACAACTGCTATTATTTTAATTCTTTTTCTTTTATTATCTTTTTTAGATATAATATTATTTATGATTCTTAAGTTATGTTTTAATTTATCCCTTTCAACTAATAGTGCTTTCAATTTTGTTTCACAATCCTTTTTTATATTCCTTTATATTTTATTTTCTTTATTAATTTAGCTAAATCCATTATTTTAATATTGTCTAAATTAAACAATGAATCTAAGATTTTCAAAGTAACAAAGTTATGTAAGAAAATCTATTTTTCTCATATTTATTCTGTACATTAATATTTCCTTTTAGTCGATTTTTCCTACATGGTAAAAAAATACTATTTTTTGAATTTAGTTTTTAGTGCTCTTAAATTTCTAAAAGTTTTTTCTGAAAATTTATATACTGAATATGTTAATGGCTTAAACGGAATGTATATTTCTCCTATGAACTCTGTAAATGTTGCTCCAAATCCTTTTTTAAATCTATATAATCCATATTGTGGATGATTTTCATCCACTACTCCAGATACTCCTCTAAAGTCATATATATCATCTTTTCTAGCTATTGCCATTTTAATCATTTCCCATTGTAATAAATAATTTGGCATTAAATTTCTGTGTTCATTGCTACTTGCTCCATATAAATACCAAGTTTTATTTCCATAGAAAATAGGGATTACTCCTGATATTGGTTTGTCTTCATAATATGCCATAAGTAATTTCATATGTTCTGGTGCTAATTCATCATACATTTTTTCAAAATATGATAATGGTCTTATTATAAATCCATCTCTTGCACCTGTTTCAATCATTATTTTGTGGAATTCTTTTAAATCTTCTCTAGTTCCTTCTTTTACTACTACTCCTTTTTTTATAGCTAAACGTACATTATATCTTGTTTTTTGATGGAATCCTGCAAATATTTCATCCTCTGTTTTTCCTTTTATGTCTAATCTAAATACATATCTTGGCTGAATTTCTTCTCTAAAGTTTTTTGCATCATCTTTTATTCTATATCCTAAATTTGTTACTACTTTTCTAAATTCTTCATCACTACTTAAAACATCTGGTTCTGCAGTATATACTATTGCTTTGTATTTTTTTGCAAGTTCTTTTATTCCGTCTGTTAATTGTTTCATAACAGCTATATCATGTATGTCACATGTTGGACCTCTTGATGAATACATTATGTTTCCAAACAATGGTATTTTCCTTATTAAAATGCTTACTGCTCCAATAATTGTTCCATTTTCATCTTCTGCTAAAACTATTTCATTTTTCCAGTTTGATTTTACTCTTGCCCATTCTGGTGATTGTTGAAAGTTGCATCTTTCATGGTTTTCTAAAAATTCTTTATATGCTTTTCTATCTTTTTCATCTGTTACAATTCTCATGTACTTTTGTTTTCATTCCTTTCTACTGTAATATTATAATGACTATATTAGTCATTACATTTATATTATATATTTTTTTCTTATATTTTACATTTTGACTTTATTTTACACTAATTATATTATTTTTACAATAGTTTTTTGACATTTTATTTCTTGTTTAAGGTTTCTACAATTTCTACAATATCTGATATATATTTTCCTATTCCGGGCAAATTGAGCCTTACTAGCTTTTGTAAAATATATAATATTATTGCTGATATTATAGTTACACCAATTCCTATGCCTATTCCTCTGAATATCCCAGCTAGAAAGTTTCTTTTGGCTATTTCTTTTTTATTTCCTAATATATATAATATTTCCTCCATGTTTTTACTTTCAATCATTTCTATTAAATTTTCTATATTATTATTTAAGATTTTGTGTACTTTAAACATTTTTCCTCCTGCATATTCTTTGTCCCATTTTTATATGAAAAATATGAAAAAAATGGCAATTCTATTTTTAATTAGAATTACCATTTTTTAAAATTGATATGCATATTAATTTGTAAAAAAAGTTATTTGCTAATTGGTTGGGGTACTGTGATTCGAACACAGGAATGACCGGGTCAGAGCCGGTTGCCTTACCGCTTGGCGATACCCCAGTATTAATATAAAAAATACTGCATATTTATATTAACACAATAAAATGAAATTTGCAACATATCATTACAAATTTTAAAATAACTTACTTGTTATAATTTTCAGAATATATATTAAAAAGATATAAGTTTTAATACTCATATCCTTCTATTTCTTTTTCATATTTTTTATATTCTGCAAAATTGGTTTCTAGCATTTCATAAAAACTTTTACAATGTGTCTTATATTTTAAATGGCAAAATTCATGCGCAACCACATATTCTATTATTTCTCTTTTATATTTCATTAGTTCAGGGTTAATATATATAATTTTTCCTGCAACACATTTTGCAAGTTCATTACTTTCAAGTTTTTTAATAGAATATTCTTCAGGTGCTATTCCCAACATTAGTCTTATTTTTTCCATTATATTATCTATTTCTGTGTTTGCTATTTGTTCATACATTTTATCAATACACATTTTTAATATTTGTTCATTTCCTACTTTTTTATATTTGAGTGGTAATATTATTTTTATTTGATAGTTTTCTTCTAAATTTAATTCTGGAGTTTTTATATTTTCATATAATACTTTTACATCATAGTTTTTTCCAAATATTTTTACAGATTGTATATTTGGAGAAACTTGTTTTTCATATTCTTCTATTTTGCTTAATATCCAGTTTTTCTTTTCTTGGACTAATGATTGTATTTTATTTGATGTGAAATACCATGGTGCATTAACTACAACTTCTCCATTTTGTACTGTTATATATATATCTTTATTAACTGCCTTATTTACTGTATATGTTATTACATTATTTCTTTTTCCAAATATACTCATTTCATTTTCCTCCTCATTTTTGGTTTTGCTTTTTGCCATCTTCGAATTTTTGTTCGCTTTCGATAATCCTATTTTATATCCTCTTTTTTATTTTGTCAATACTTTTTTTAACTTTTTTCGAACATTTTTTTGCTATCTTTTTTTGTGCTTATAAAATACAGAATTTTCTTCGGCTTTGAGAAAAATGAAAATTACATAAATGTAATTATAAGTCAAAATTGAAAAAAGCAATATTATTCAATAATATAAAAGTATAAAAAGCAGAGAAGCTTGCATGAAGTATTTTTTTTTTTTTTTAAGGCTTTATGGACAAATCTGTTTTAGATATAGTACTCCAAACTTGTAGTAAAACAGAAATTCCACCTAAACCAAGCATAAAAGATGCCATAATGATATTAATAGATAGTTTTTTCTCAGGAATATTGCAGATTACACTTAAACCGTTAGTAAGTTCAATTATCCCAGAAACAAACCCTAATATAAATGTATTTGGAATATATAATAAATCAAATATAGGTTCAATTAAGTTACATAATACACTCAATAAATTGCTTGTTTGTAGAATAGAAATAATAACAGAAAATAGAACAACAAATCCGCCAATTAATAAAATAGTATTAATAGAATTAGTAATGCTATTTCCAATAATTGCTCCTAAATTTGATAAACTAATATTATCACTTTTTTTGGCTTTACTTGCATAAGTTTCATTAATTGTTTTAGAATTAAATTTCCAAAACCTAAAAGCGAAACCTACTGTAATAGAAGCTAGTATATGAGTTATTAATAATAAAAATCCTATTGTGGAATTACCAAACATAGTAATCCCAACTGTTCCAATAATAAATAATGGACCAGAATTATTAGTAAAACTTAACAAGCGCTCACACTCTTCTTTTGAACAAATATGATTTTCTCGAAAATTAGCTGCAATTTTTGCTCCAACAGGATAACCACTAATTATTCCCATAATAAAAGCAAAGCTTCCTTCACCTCGAACATTAAAAATTGGTTTCATAACTCTATTTAATATTCGACCAAGATAATATATAAAATTTGTCTGTGAAAGCAATTCTGTTGCAACAAAAAATGGAAATAGTGAAGGTACTATTGAATTGACCCATAATGCTAGCCCATTTTTAGCTGCTAACAAGTTTGTCTTAGAAAAGATTACAAGACAAATAGTGAATAATATCAATATAAATGGTAATAAAAATTGTTTTAGCTTAAATATGTAAAAATGGGACTTTGGCATGAAATATTAACATTCCTTTCTATTGATTTTTATTAGTAATATCTTTTTACTAATAAAATATATATGTAAAAAATATTCTTATATAACTATTTACTATAAAGTATTAAAAAACATCTTTAATTTTAAAATACCCTTTTATGTGAATTGACTTTTGAGCTATATTATGATACTATTTTATCAGTTTAATAATAAACTGAGCTTTCTCATGGCTCAAACGTCAATTCACAATTGTGTAGGAGGTGCTACAATATGACTCGGGCAGAAATTTGTATGTTAATCTTAGTAGTTATTATAATCTTTTTAATTACACGGCTTTTTGTTATAAAGAAAAAAGATTCGGTAAAAGTCTATGAATTTGTTCCTTGGGGAGTACATTTTTATTACTTTAGAGTAATAGGTAAAAAATACTTTTTCTTAAATGCTAAAGGAAAAGGAGAAATAAAAATTGTGAATCAAGCAACAGGTCATGTCATTAAGCAATGGAATGGCAATACTAAAACATGTTTTTCTTTAACAAATGGTCTGTATTATATTAGCATTGATGGTAACTTTTTTGCTAGATTACAGACAAAGCACGAGGATCATCTGTAAATTAAGCAGAATTTTAATGGGTAAAAAGGTCCAGAGGTAAATATGTTTATATTTCCTCTGGACCTCTTAATAATTGTAATCATTTGACTTTTAGCACATTTCATGGTATTATTATTTATAACCCCTTATTAATTTTGAGTTTTCCCCATAACTCAAAAAGGAATTCGTAACCGTTATACAGGAGGTTAAAATATGATAGTCATGAAACAAATCTTTTTTATTTTAGCCATTTGTGTGCTTTCATTACTGTTGGGAATTGTGATGAACAAAACCCATAAGAGTAAACAGCAAATTGATGAATTCAGATTCTTTCCTTGGGCAGGGCGCGTTCACCATTTTAGAGTGGTTGACAAAAAACGGCGTAAGTTTTATATTAAAGCTGACGGAGCCGGAGAAGTTCGCATTATCAGCTCAGAATCTGGTAATGTCATAAAAAGGTTTGAAGGTAATGTTTATACTTCGTTTTATTTAAAAGAAGGGAAATATGAATTGCAGACAGATCAAGATAAATTTGGGTTTATAAGGACTGTCTATTCGAAAGTTTAAATCTCGTGGTTGTTCCGCGAAATTAATGGGGACAAATAAGGAGCATAATAAGTTTTCACACTTACTGTGCTCCTGTTTGTATTTATTTTTAAAATTAATTTTCTCTGTTTGTATAAGTTTCTGTTTTCTAAATAATTTTATTAATGAACTATTTGAGACATACAAAATAGAAACTATCTTATAAAATTAGTAAATTTTGTTTCTTCATGTTTTGGAAGCTCTATTCCTTTTTCCCTTCCAGCTTCAATGCATTTTAAATAATATGCCATATTTCTGCCAAGTATTCTCATAATTTGCATTCCTTCTTCATCTTTTTTAACATCCTCTGGAGTTGAACCATGAACCATGTTCCAATATCTAGATGAAATTATTGGCATTTGCATTATTCCAAAATATTTATTAATTTGGTCATATGTAGCAGTTGTTCCAGCCCTTCTTGCTGAAATAACCGCTGAAGCTGGTTTAAACGAAAATCTACCACCTAGTCCTGCTTGAGATGCAGAATAAAAAACTCTATCCATAAATGATGTTATCATTCCTGTTGCTGCTCCATAATGAACTGGAGTTCCGAAAACAAATCCATCTGTATCTTTTGCTTTTTCGACAAACTCATTTACAGCATCATCATATACGCATTTTCCAGTTTTTGAACAAGTATTACAAGCAATACATCCTGCAAGTGGCTTTAATCCTATCCAAAAAATTTCTGTTTCAATACCTTCTTCATTTAAAGTTTTTTCAACTTCTCTTAAAGCTGTATAAGTACACCCCTCTCTGTGTGGTCCTCCATTAACTAATATTACTTTCATTTACATTTCCTCCTAAAAATAATTATATTCATGTTTACTAATTTCTTGAAGAATATTTCTTCATATTTATATTACAGTTTGTCTTTTTTCCTGCTTCTATAATATTATCTAAACTTATTTCTTCATGATTTTCTAAAATTGCAAGCATAGACGCCTCATTTAAAATTGTTTCAATTGCTGAACAACTAAAATTTTCAAATGCATTTGCTAGTTTTTGTTTATCTATATTTTGTTCTAAAACTTTTTTTGTTGTATATAAATCTATTAGCTTTAATCTTGTATCAAAATCTGGATTAGGTATATTGTATTTTAAATCAAATCTACCAGGTCTTATTAAAGCTGGATCTAGAGATAAATAAGAATTTGTAGCTGCTATTACAAGTATTCCATCTTCACTTTCAAACCCATCCATCTCATTTAACATTGCTGTAATAATTCTGTTATTTTCTTTATCGACTCCTGTTCCCGCATAATTTCTTCTTTCTCCTATTCCGTCAAATTCATCTATAAAAATTATACAAGGCTTATGTCTTCTTGCTTTTTTAAATAGCATTTTTATTTTACGTGCTCCAATAGACATCATTGCACTTTGGAAATCTGCCCCTTTTGTTGCAATAAAGCTCACATCTGCTTCTTCTGCTAATGCTTTTGCAAATAAGGTCTTTCCATTTCCAGGATTTCCTTCTAAAATAATTCCTTTTGTTTGTCTTATTCCTTTTTGTT
Organism: uncultured Clostridia bacterium; assembly: GCA_944393735.1. GTDB lineage: Bacteria > Bacillota > Clostridia > TANB77 > CAG-508 > CAG-269. Next base: position 20,830 of record CALYBE010000004.1, on the reverse strand, counting down.
TAAATTTGTCTGGATTTTTTAGTATTTCTACTGCTTTCATCATTTCCTTTTTTAGGTCTTCCATTCCAGCAATGTTTTCAAACTTTATTTTAGTATGCCTTACTACTTTAAAAGTATTGTGATTTAGTTTAACTAATTTTGCTATTGCAAAAATAATTATTCCAAAAAAGAATAAATAAAATAATATGTCAAATGCAAAATTTATAGATTCTTCACTAGAATCAACTTCTACTTGAACTCCATTTAGTAATAAATTTTCTTTAAAATTATCATAATTTGGATTTTCAGTAAAATATAATGTATCATCATCTTTTTCTTTAAATTCGACTTTGTTGTCTTTAATTACTGCAGTCTCTATATTTCCATTTTCTAATTGTTCATAAAAGTCTTTATAATTCATATATATTAAATTATTATTATTTATTAAGGCTAGTGCATTAATTAAAAATATTATTAATATCAAGGCAATTAATAATGATATTTTTATTGATTTTTTATTCATTATTTTGTTTCTCCTACAATTTATAAAAAGCTAGGTAATTTATAAACCTAGCTTAAGATATATTTTAATAGTTTTCAGCTTTTATTTCGAAATATGCCTTTGGATGAGAGCATACAGGACAAATTTCTGGAGCTTTTGTTCCAACTACTATGTGTCCGCAATTTCTACATTTCCAAATTTTAACTTCCCCAGCTTCAAATACTTTTCCGTCTTTTACATTTTCTAATAATTTTAAATATCTTTGTTCATGTTCTTTTTCTATTTTTGCTACTTCTTCAAATAAATATGCAATTTTTGTAAATCCTTCTTCTTTTGCTGTTTTAGCAAACTCTGCATACATATCTGTCCATTCATAATTTTCTCCATCAGCTGCTGCTTTTAAATTTTCTTCTGTTGTTCCAATGTCTCCACCATTTAATAATTTGAACCACATTTTAGCATGTTCTTTCTCATTATCAGCTGTCTCTTGGAATATTGCTGCTATTTGCTCATATCCTTCTTTCTTTGCTTTACTTGCAAAATATGTATATTTATTTCTTGCTTGTGATTCTCCTGCAAACGCTGTCATTAAGTTTTGTTCTGTTTTTGATCCTTTTAATTCCATTATTATTCACTTTTCCTTTCTTTTTTTTTATTTTGGCAATTTTTCTAAAAAATTTTTTAGTATGAAAAAATATTACAATATGAAATTATTTTTTCAAATTATTTGCCTTTTTACATTTATTAGAATAACATATTTTACTTTTAAAATCAACAATTTTTCAAAATTTTCATTCTATTTCGTTATAATTTACAAATATTAAATTTATAATTAGATTAAAATAGTATATTAAATAATTTTGATGTACTGCGTAAGCGACCAAACGAGCATCTTTGATGTGAGTGCGAATTGGAGCAACCTTCTTTCTCTGAAAAGTTTACTTTTCAGATTTCGAGGGTTGCGACACCAAAGTACAAAAAATTATTTAATATACTATTCTAATCATATAAATCTACTATGACTGCAAATTGTAAATTATTTAAATAATTTTGATGTACTGCGTAAGCGACCAAACTAACACTTTAATTATAACTTATTTTGTCATAATATGAATATTTTCTATTTCTGCTCCCATCTCTCTTGAAATAATATTTTGAATTTGTGCAATTTCCTCTGTTTTAAGTTCATCTGCCTCAATTACAACACTAACACTATCAGTATTAACAAAAATGACACAATTAGAAAAACCCTTTGTTGTTATTAAATTTTCACAAATCATAATTGCATTTTTTTCTTTATTTAATTTTGTAATCTCTTGTGTTATAACCGCCTTTTGTTCTTCTGAAACATTCGAATTATCAAGCATTTCTTTGTAAGTTTCCAATGTTTGTGAATACATTGTATCTCTTGATAGTTTAGATGTTTCAAAATATCCATCATTTTCTTTTGAAGAACTTTCTATTGTTTCATTATTTTCATTACTTTGTAAAATCGTATTTGAATTGTTATTTTCTTGTTCATTATTTTCTGATGTACTATTTTTTTCATTTTCTTCTTGAATTAATTCATTGTTGCTAACAAGTTTGGCATCTCCAAGGTTTTCGTCTTCACCATTTTGTTGTTCCTCATTATTTGCTACAGTTTCTAATGTTTGAGATTCTCTAGATATGTAATTCCAATAACCTACTGTAACAAGCATTAAAGCTAATACATATATAGCAACAGTTCCAGTTTTAAATTTAAATTTACCTTTCATCATAATCTTATTAGATATTAGCTGTTAAAGCTAACATCAACTCCTTTCATTAAAATTATAAATTTAATTACTTTTCATTTCAAAAACTTGAATTTTATGTACCGCAAGTCCTGTAATAGCTTCAATTGCACTCACAATTGAGCTTTTAACATTTGCATTTGAAGCTCCTTGTGCACTTACTATTGCACCTTCAATTACTGGCATAATAACTTTTTCTGTAATCGGTTTGCTCGTACCACCTTCTTCCGAATATGCAATTTCTTTTTTAGTCTCAGATTCTATAGTACTCTTAGTTACTCCTTCTTCATCAGCTTCTTGCGAATTGCTTTCTGAATTTGTTTCATTATACATTGCCACAACTGTGCTACTTTCTGAATATTTAATTAATACTTTAACTTTTCCAACACCCTCTATACTTTCTAAAATATCTTCTAGACTTTTTTCTAAGTTTTCTTGTTCACTTGTTGTAGTTTCATCAGATATAGCATTTGCAAGAACTTTGGAATTGTCTGAATTATTATCTTTTTCTTTATTTTCATTAGATGACCACATATTATTAATAATTAATACTGTTACTATTAATATTATGATAAACACCACAATATTTTCAATTTTTCTTTTTTGATCAGGTTGTTCTTCTTTTTTCTTAAATAAATCCTTAAACATAACTTCCTCCTAAATTTTTTATTTTACTAGAATTTCTATTTTTTCCAAATCTATTTCAAACTCTGTTGCAATTTCTTCTCTAATTTCTTCAATCTTTTCTTTATCAGCTGGTGCCTTTATTTTTGCAACAATTGAATGTATTCCCGCATTTTTCTTAGTTGTATCAAGTTCAGCATCAATAGTACATTTACTAACCGTAATTTCATTTTCTTCAAATTTAGACATTACTTTTTTTTCTAGCTCTTCTAGATATATTTTTTCAAGTTTATCATCCATTGAAGATTGATCTAATGAAGCATTAGCATTTGAAGAAGAAGTATAATCTTCAAAATCAAATGTTTCTATTGAAAATGCCTTTTTATTTTTTATTACTGGAGATATTATATTAAAAAGTATGTAAACTCCAATGACCATTTGTATGTATTTTTTATTTTTATTATCTGGCAAAATCAATTCTATTATTGTTGCAACAATAACTGCTAGAACTATTTGTTCAGCCCATGAGCTTAAAAAATTAATCATTTTTCTTATTATATGTTAGTTCTAAAACTAACAACACTCCCTTTTACAAAATTTTGAATTACCTATACATCATTCCACTATTTGAAATTTTTATAACTATTGTTATCCCAACAATTAGCATTACAGAAAGAGCACATAATATTCCAAGTAGAACTTTGAATACACCACCCATTTCTTCTAGAAGTTTGACTATCTTTCCGTCTGCAATAGGTTGTACTACTGCAGAAGCTAGATTATATATTATGCTTAAAGTAGCAATTTTTATAATTGGCATAATGCAAATCCCTATTATGATTAATACTCCTATAAATCCTACAGCATTTTTTAAGATTATGCCACATCCTAAAACACTATCAACTACATCTCCAAGTACTTTTCCAACAACAGGTATTACACTTGATACAGCTGCTTTTGCAGTTTTTGCAGTTATTCCATCTATACTACTACTTAAAGTACCTTCTAATGATACTACCCCTACAAATATTGTTAGTAAAACTCCTAGAAACCATATTACACTTGATTTTAAAAATTTTGATAGTTTATCTATTTGCACTCTTTCAGATATTTTCGAAATAATTGAAAATACTACAATTATTAACATTATAGGTATTAATATATCTTTTATTGCATTCCCTATCAAATTTATTGCAAATAATATTATTGGTTCTATTATTGAGCTTGTAGCTATTCCTCCTGTATAAACTATGAGAGTTAAGAGTAGTGGTAAAAGCACATTTATAAAGCCAACTAGATCATCTGCTGTTTCTTTTACTAATTTAATTATTTCTGTGAAATTTGACATGATTAGTGTTACAATTAATATGTATTGAACAAAATAAATTATCTGTGATATATTTTTATTATCTAAATTATCTGTTATTGATTTTAATATTCCATGTATTACAATTATTACTAAAATACTTATTAGTGTTTTTAAACTTGAATTTACTTCTTTTCCTAATAATTTTATTATTTTTTTGAGTATACTTTGATTATCTACTTTTCCTTGAATTGCTTGATTTAGCATATCTGACAAGTCCATATCTTCAAAGAAGTCTCCAGCATATTCTTGTGTTTCTTTTATAAAACCATTTATGTTGAACTTTTCTTCTGTACTATCTAGTATTTCATCTTCTGTTTCTGCAAATAATTTGCATGGCATTAACATTATTAGGAGAAAACTTAGCAAAAGTATAAATAGGATTTTGGTAAATTTGTCATTAATATTTTTCATGTTTTAGTATATGCTAAATATTAAATCTAACATTCTCCTTATATAATAATATTTAGGTTTTTAAAAGGTTACCCATAAACCTTTTTTTATTTTTCTATGGTAAAATTTCTATTACTAATTCTAATAGACTTGTAATTATGGGAATAGACATTGTTATAATTATTACTTTACTTCCTATTTCTATTTTATTAGCTATTGCTTTCTCTCCAGCATCTGTACAAATACTCACAGCAAATTCAGTTACAAATGCAATCCCCGTGATTTTAAGTAAAATTCCCAGAAAATGTTGATTTATATAAGTTCTTGTTGCTATTGAATTTAATAAATTTATTATTCCTGTTAGTTTTTCTATTGATAAAAATAATATTAAAACTCCAGCTGCCATTGATACGTAAATTGCATATTCTGGCTTATGTTGTTTCAAAATTACTACAATGATTAATCCTAAGAGACCTATTCCAATTATTTTGGTTATTTCTGTCATAGCTAAAATTCCTTTGTAGCTGTTAATTTTTACAGCAAACACCTTTCTTTAAAATAATATATTTTAAATTATAAGTTGAATAAAGTTCTTACAGTCTCAAATAATGAACTTATTTGTTGAATTACCATTGATAATACAATCACAAGTCCTGCTAATGTAGTCATCATTGCTTGATCTTCTCTACCAGCTCTTACCAATACTTGGTGCAAAACTGCAACTAATATTCCTACTGCAGCAATTTTAAATAATAAATTTATATCCATATTTATATATTCCTTTCTTCTGTACTATTAAAATTCTATATCAAAATTATTACAAATACTAATCCTGCTATAATTCCTAAAGTTTTATATAATTTTTGATTTTTCTTTCGTTCCTCTTCTGCTTTTTCTATTTGCATATCTAAGAATGTTTCTGTTACTTCTATTTCGCTTACTTGTCCCTCTACATCTGTTTGACCAAGTAACTTTCCGAGTTTCTTTAAAATATCTTTATCTTCCTGATTTATACTTATATCTGCTTCTTGGATGGAATTTTCCCAAGCTGATTTTACTTGTATAAATTCCATTTTCTTTGCTATATTATTAAATATTTTTTCTACTTTTGTAGAATTGTCTTTTGAAATTTGTTTAAAAATTTCTGCTAATGGCTCATATGTAAATTTTATTTTTGTTTTAATTATGTTTAGAACATTCTTAAATTCTTTTAGTTCTAAGACTCTATTCTCATACATTTTGGAAACTAATATTCCTATTGCTGTTGATAATGAAAATATTGAAATTAACAATATGTACTTTACATATATATACATTTTGTGTCTCCTCTCATTTGTGAATTTAATAAAATAATTCTTTCAAATATATTTTTATTTAGTAGTTTTGAAAGTTCTGGGTTTTTACTCACTTCCTCAAGATCTTTTCCATGTGCTGTAAATATACCTTTTACACCTGAACACATTGCATAATCAATTGCATTAATATCTTCCATGCTTCCAATCTCATCACAAGCAATTACATTTGGTGACATTGAACGTACTAGTATTCTCATGGCTTCTGCTTTTGGCATATTATCTATTATGTCTGTTCTTGTTCCTACATCGTTTTGTGGAATTCCTTTGTACATTGCCGCAATCTCGCCTCTTTCATCAACAACTCCAACTGTTAGTCCTTTAAATTTTAAGCTAGATATTCCATTACTTATGTTTCTAACTATATCTCTTAAAAGTGTTGTTTTTCCACAACCTGGCGGTGAGATTATTAGAGTATTATATATAGAATTTGTTGTAGTGTTTATAAGATTTTCTATTACATTGTTACTACAACCTATTTTTTGCCTTGCTATTCTAAAATTTAGACTTGAAATATAATTTATGTTTATTACTTGTCCGTTTTCTACTACTGCACTTCCTACTATTCCTACTCTATTTCCTCCTCTTATTGTTATATATCCTTCACATATCTGTCTTTTATATGAATATACTGAATTCTCACAAACTTTTTCAAATGCTTGTAATACTTCTTGTTGATTTACCATGTAATCTAACATTATAATGTCCTGTCCAATTTTTAAGCTTAGTGGTCTATTCGTTCTAAGTCTTATTTCTTCTATTGCAAGACTGTTTAGTGGTGAATGAAAATTTGAACTAAATGTATTATTTTCATTTTTAGGAGAGTCTAAAGGTACTCCTAATTTATTAGAAAAAATAAATTCTTCTATTTTTTTTCTTATTGTTTGTGGCAAATATTCTAATACAATTTTTAATTCAAACATAACCTCTTTACTTATCCTCCTTACATCTAAGTCTTGATTTTTTAGTAAGAGTATCTGTTAGAGAAAAGCCCTTTTATGTAATAACTTTTCTATTATATATATAAAAAGAGCATATATTATAATATATGCTCTTCGTTTTTATTTTAGAACTAAACTTTAAATATGTGTGAAAAATTTTAATATTACATTTTTCATTAATATATTTAATGTCTTAATTTATTAAAAATAATTATATAAAATTTTATTCTTCCCAGTTGTGATATACATCCATAACATCATCTAATTCTTCTAGCCTTTCTATTAATCTTTCCATTTTTTCAGCTCCTGCTTCATCTAATGCTACAGTTGTTGTAGGTATCATTTGAACATCTGCCTCTAAAAATGTTAGTCCAGCATCTTCTAATTTTTCTCTTACTTCTGAGAATTTTGAAGGTTCTGTTGTTATTTCATATACTTCGTCTGTTGAATTGAAATCTTCTGCTCCTGCATCTAAAGCTAACATCATTAGTTCTTCTTCATCCATTGATGTTGATGATTTATCAATTACAATTACTCCTTTTTTGTTAAACATGTATGATACACATCCATTTGTTCCTAAGTTTCCTCCAGCTTTATCAAATACATGTCTTACATCTGCTGCTGTTCTATTTCTATTGTCTGTGTTTGCATTTACTATTACTGCAACCCCACATGGTCCATATCCTTCATATGTTATTTCTTCATATGTTGCTGTATTTCCTTCTCCTGAAGCTTTTTTTATTGCATTGTTTATTGTGTCATTTGGCATGTTTGCTGCTTTACATTTTGCTATTACATCTTTTAATTTTGAATTTCCTGCTGGATCGGGTCCACCTTGCTTTACTGCTATTAATAATTCTCTTCCTAATTTAGTGAACACTTTTCCTCTTGCTGCGTCTGCTTTTCCTTTCTTAGCTTGTATGTTGTGCCATTTACTGTGTCCTGACATGATTAAATTCCTCCTTTTAAAATTTTTCATTTATTATTAGCTGTTTCCAACTTATAAATACTTATTTTGACTGTTGTTCTTTATTTTTTTAAACTAAAAACAAAAACTCTAATTTATTTTATCACATTTTTCTTTATTTGTGTAGTATTTTTACAAATATTTTTGTATTATACTCATGTCAGTAAAATACCATTTTATTCAATTAATACATATTTTAACACATTTTTTCTATTTAAGGTATCTTTTTTTTAATCTTTTAGCTTATAAAGCATATAAATTGACTCTACTAGATTGATTATCTCGTATATTGCAAAGAAAACCCCAAGTATGGAAATTGTTACTGCTACAAATCCAGGTAATGGATTTAAAACAATATATATACCAATTAACAATGTAATTATAGATAATACAAAGATTAAAATCCAATTGCTTCCTTCACTATTTCTAATATTTAAAGCTATTTGCATTTTTGCTATACTGTTTATAATAATCCAAACACCTATAATTATAGGAATAAATAATACTAAATAATCTGCTGTAATAAATATTAAAATTCCTGATAATATTTTTATAATGCCTTCTGCAAACTCAAAACTTGCAAGTCTGGTATCTATACTTGTTTTGAAATATGATATCATGCGAATAATTCCATCTACTATAGTAAATATTCCAAATAGCCAAATTACTGTAACTGCAGAGTCAAATGGCATAAATATCAAGAATAGAGAAAGTATTATCATTAATATAGAAACTATAATTGAATTTTTTTCATAATTTTTTACTATTTCTCTAAACATATTTTTCCTCCTTTCTATATTATTATAAACTATATAAATTGTTATTCACTTCTTAAAGCTAATACAGGATCTTCTTTTGCTGCTTTTCTTGATGGAAGAATTCCTCCAATTAATGTTAAAGTTATACTAATTATAACCAATAATATTCCTGCAACAGTTGGTAATGCTGCTTTTACATTTGCTCCGTTTGATAAAATAAATATAATTTTGTTTATAGGAATTATTAGTAATAAAGTGATTCCAACTCCAAGTATTCCTGCCAAAGCTCCAATAATAATTGTTTCTGCATTAAACACTTGTGCTACATTGTGTTTTGATGCTCCCATTGCTCTTAAAATTCCAATTTCTTTTTTACGTTCTAATACACTAATATATGTAATAACTCCAATCATTATTGAAGATACTACTAAAGATATAGCAACAAATGCAATTAATACATAACTGATTGTATCAACTATTGTTGTTACAGAACTCATTAAAGTTCCTACCATATCAGTAAATGAAATTACTTTGTCTTCATTTCCTTCTTCTTCCATGCGTGCATTATAATCATTTAGTAAATTGGTAATGGATTTGTTTCCTTCAAAATCTTTTGGATAAATACTTATGCCACTTGGTTCATCTATACTTGCATAATTAAAGTTTTTTAAATTGCTTTCATAAGTTACAGTTTCTTTAGACATTAAAGAGCTAAATAATTCTGCAAGTTCTTCTTCATTCATCTTCATATGGAATGCACCTATAATAGCTTTTGAATCTACGCTAATTGCTTTTGTTATAGATTGACTTAATGTTTTAATACTAGATTGTACTTCTTTTTGTAGACTTTCACTTAATGAACTTATAGCTGTTTGCATATATTTTTCCATGATACTTGAAATTTGTGTATCTATATTTTGAGATTTTATTATTTCTGAAATATTATTAGCTATAATATTTTTTGCTTCATCTGAATCTAGGTATTCTATAAGATATTTTTTTAAGTCTTCTACACTTACTAATTCATTATCTTCTACATATTTTTCATAACCACTTAAAAGTTCTGTCATAATACTTTGTAATTGCTCTTGTGTAATAGTTAAACTTCCGTTTTCTTTAATAATTTCTTGAATTTTTTTGTTAAGTAATTCACTAACTTCTTTTGATTGTAAATATTCTGTTAATTGCTTACCAACTTCACCCAAATTTGCTTCTGGATGATCTTGAATATATGTTTCATATCCTTTTAGAAGATCATCCATTAAATTTTTCATGTCATCTGCAGTCATTGAAAATTTAATATTACTTAGTATATCATTTAAATCAAGAGTTGGTAAAGTGTTTTGTGATAATATATTGTTTAAGTTTCCGAAATCTACTTTTATTTTTGATTGATCAATTTTAAATGCTGATTGAATAGCATTTGTGTCTACTTCTATTAAAGAATTCATATCAAATGCATTCCCATCATCTGTATCATCAAATCTTTTTCCAGTAATAACATTAATTTCTGGATTTGCTAATTGGTCTTGAACTATTTTACTATTTGCTGAAATTTCCATTACATGGTTAGTTAATGAGGCAGGATAGCAAATTCCTGTAGATAGCATTGTACTTGTTGCTCCTTCTTTTGGTTGCACAATTCCAACAATTTTTAAGTCTTCTCCATTTTGTACTAAATTTTTCATATATTCTGTGTTGTCTGTTTTATCACGCCAAACTTTATATTCTTCATCATATTCATAACGGTCTGTGTTATTTATTAGTTTAAATGTAGTTCCTAATATATCATCATAAGAATATGAGCCTAAGTTATCTGGAGTGTCAACATCTTCCCCATTTGAAAATTGAGTAACTAAATCATCTAATTCACTATAATCTCTTAAACCTAGAGTATATAGTAAAAAGTCACTAATATTTCCTCTTGATGTTAAAACTAAGACACATTCATTGTAATTGCTAGGCCATTGTCCAGCTTTTACATCATATTGGCTTTCATATAATTCTGCATCATTTGGCATTTGGAAAAATACATTTGTACTCATCATGCTTGACATCATACTATTTGAAGATGCTCCTGAACCAATTCCTAGACTTGAAAATGTTATATCTGGATTGATTTGTCTTAAATTTTCTGTATCTGCACTGTATATTAATGGTGTAACATCATATGAATATTCAACATCTTTAGCATAATCATTTATAGGGCAATCTTCACTTTCTAAATATTGTTTTAATGCTACCAAATCATTTGAACCAACTGTAGAAAACATACTTGTTAACTGTTTACTTACATTAATGTCTCCTGTTTCTACTTTACTGTTGTCATTTCCCATTCCCATAAGCATAGAGCTTAAATCGATTCCTGAACTTTGTATTTGTAAAGGATATTCTGACAATGTGTCTTCTTCAACTGAATGTATATATGTGTTTACCCCATTTGATAGTGATAGTATTAGTGCTATACCAATAATACCAATTGATCCTGCAAATGATGTTAAAATTGTTCTTCCTTTTTTAGTTTTTAAGTTATTAAAACTAAGTGATAATGATGTTAAAAATGACATTGATGTTTTTCCCATATTTTTATGTACAGGTGGTTTAGTTTTTTCTTTTTCAATAATATATGGGTTTGTATCAGATAGTTTTTTTCCATCTTTTATTTTTACAATACGTGTAGCATAAGTTTCTGCTAGTTCTGGGTTATGTGTTACCATTACTACTAAACGGTCTTTAGCTACTTCTTTTAATAATTCCATAACTTGAATACTAGTTTCGCTGTCTAATGCTCCTGTTGGTTCATCTGCAAGTACAATATCTGGGTCATTTACTAATGCTCTCGCAATTGCAACTCTTTGCATTTGTCCTCCAGATAATTGGTTTGGCTTTTTGTGTAAATGATTTCCTAATCCTACTTTTTCTAGAGCTTTTATTGCTCTTTGCTTTCTCTGACTTTTTGATACTCCAGCAATAGTTAAAGCTAGTTCTACATTTGAAAGAATAGTTTGATGTGGTATTAAGTTATAACTTTGAAATACAAATCCAATCGTATGATTACGATAAGAATCCCAATCTCTATCTTTATATTTTTTTGTAGAAATTCCGTTAATTATTAAGTCTCCCTTATCATAGCGGTCTAGACCACCTATAATATTTAATAGTGTTGTTTTTCCTGATCCACTAGGTCCAAGAATTGCAACAAATTCATTATCTCTTAAATTTAAGCTTACATCATCTAAAGCTTTTTGTATTAAATTTCCTGTTTTATATTCTTTGCATATATTTTTTATTTGTAACATATTTTTTCTCCTACTTGTTTTTAATGTATCTAATCAATTATAATAAACATTTATGTCTTTTTTATGAATTTTTTCGTTCAAAAATCAATTTTTTATTATTATATGAATTTTCTATATAAATGCTTTTTGTTATAGTTTGCTGTTATTTATTAACATTTCATCAATTAAATTATCGAAACAATTATAATCTAATTGTTTTCTAAATTCAAGTAATTTTTTTCTATAATCTTCGCTCTTATTTTTATATATAAAAATAAAATTCATTAATAACAGAAGTATACCATAATATAACCTAAAATGAAATAAAAAGCAACATATTAAAAAATAAGGACTAGCAAGAGTCCAAAATTTTAAAACCTTGCTAGTCCTCACAGTTAACTTTTCGTTGTGGCAATCAGGTTGCCTTCCAAATCATAAATTTCTTCACAATCATCTTTTAACGCTCTAAACAACTTAAACTTAGAATAATCTACTTTGGCTTCAATTAAGTTATATTCAACGGGGACAATTTCTTTAAAACCTATAATATTAGAGTTTACAGAACAGTCACCAGTATACATATAAATTCCACAATAATCTTGATAATGGATTTCGTATAACTTATAGTCAAAAATATCTACTTTGTAGATTTCATCAACATTTTGCTGATATTTCTGGCCAGTTAAACAGTTGTACATAATAAAGCCACTAGGTTGTTTTACCCAGATTGTATCTTCAATTTCTGTAACTTGTTTCTGAGCTAAACCTTCTTTTATGACAAGTTTTCCTTTTAAATTGTAAATCCAGACTCTATCATCAAAATCAATAACTTTAATATAACTTTCTTTGGGTTCAACTCCATTAATATTGTTAAGAGTTAAAACCAGTTCTCCTTTCATAGTAAATACTGCAATGTAATTATTCCTACTAGAGTCAACTTTGTAATTCAAATTATAGCTGAAAACATAGTAATTACCATAGATTTCGTAATTATTAAAAGATTTTCTTACAACTGTTTTTCCATTATAATAATACAAAATCCAATTGCCCCATTTTTCTCCAAAGCAACCACCAGAAGAATTAATTCCCATTGCAATCCAAGATTCTGTTTCTACAATATTGGGAAATGTAGGATTTTCTCCATCATCAATTAATCCTGCATTTCCTAAATATGTTCCATCTAAAGAAAAACATCTACACGGAGTTAAGTTCCTGCTCGGATTTTCAATTGCTAAGAACTTATCAAACATATAGACCTTTTCTCCAAATTTTACAGTACTACCAAAAACTTTGATTTCAATATTTTTTTCTTCTTGTATGGTTTTATCTTCCTTTTCAGAGTATTCTTGGAAATATTTGTTATAAATCGCAAAATAAGAATATGTTGTAATTTCATCCTCCTTATATGCTTTAATCCCATCTTCATCAAATTCGATTTTTTTAAATTCAATTGGAACAATTATTTTTACAATATATTTGCTTTTATTGTAAAAAGACTGATATTTTGCAGCAATTCCACAATATCCATTCTTATATAATTTGTCAAAACAAATGGAACCTCCTATAACATTACGTTTTTTATGAAAATCAACAAAGTAAAAAGCATCAACCTGAAATTCTATTTTTACTGTTTCTTCATTTAAGAAATTATATCCTCCAGAATTTTTTAGATAATATCCTCCCAATGTAGAAATACAGTCTTCAAAACTATCCTGCAAAAACTTTTTTTCTTTCAAATCAAATACTTTGGTTTTTCCAGTAATGTCCTTGAATAAGCAAATATTTCTTCTAGCAGAGATGATTTCTCCATAATTTCCAAATTTCAAAACGCACTCACCTGTTCTTGAATATATTGCAATTTGTCCTCTAAACTTATAAAGAACCATATATTCAGGAAAATTACGAAGAAAATCAATTTGGCTAATGGATTCACAAATTTTTTCTCCTTCATAAGAAAGGAGTTTCCAAGAGCTCATATCTTTAATAAAAATACATTTATCTAATGGAATGCAAACCTCCTTAAATTCCTTATGACCAATAGAGCCTAAGAATTTTCCATTTAAGCTATAAATTCGTTTACCACTTTTCCGAGAATATACTTCTACATATTTGCCTTTATGGAGCAGTACTTCTCCAGCTTTCAAGCCAAAGTTTTCGCTGTCTTTGTATTTTCTCATGTTGTTTTTCCTTTCTATTTTTTAGTGTGTATTCGAACATTTATATGAAAATAGTATCTATCAAAAGATACTATTAGGAAAAAGAAATTTATTTTATATAAAAAGCTTTTTAGCTTGTACGGTAAGTATTATATATCATTATCATGATTGAGTCAATTTTTATTTGATTTTACTACTTAAATATCATTTGTTTTGTTACAATTCAGTATGACATAAACTTAAATCGTCCGAAATGTTGATATATAAATATTTTGAACTTTTCTACAAAATTAATTTTCTGAAATTTCTTCTGGCATATTTTCATATAATGGTATTATAAAGTTTAAGTTTGAATCTACTGTTTCTGAAATTTCATATATTTTTCTCATATTACTTGCTTCTGATTTTGGAGCTAATAAATTTTGCATATATTGATGAGTATATAATCCATCTTGTTTTACAACATCAAATTTTTGTAAATATAAAGTATTTTGCCCTACATTTATATAGCCTGTTTTTACGAAATCTACTCCGCCAATTAATGCTTTTTCTAATGAATTCCATTCTTTCTCATATGCATATTCAGCTGCATTTTGCAGTATCTCTTCTTTTGAATTTCCGGTTGCATTGATATTAAATGGATTATATACTGTTACACCATTATATTCATAGCCTTTTGATAAAGTTGTTCCTTTTCTACCTTGTTCTTGTATTAATCTAGATGTAATAAAATATGCATCTAAATTAGCATTTTTACCTGCTTGTAATAAAGCTTCAGCAATGCTATCTCCTTCTAAAAATGAATCTTCTGTAAGTGATTTTATTCCTTCTAATGTTTGAGCTCCTTCTGTATATTTTAGTTCTAGAAACTGAAATATCTCATCCTCATTTAAAATATTCCTTGGATCCATTTGATGTTTTATTGCTTTATCTGAAGCACAAAGCCATGTTCCATTGTCAAAAGTTTTGTCTTTGTCAATTTCACATTTCCAGTCTTCTGGATATTTAGAAGAATCTGGAATTAAGTTTAATGGATTTTTCCTTGTGTCTGAATGTCCCTCATTTGCTATTACTTCTTCCCAGCCAAGCTTTGTAAAAAATAATGTAAACATCCAATTTGGATGGCTTGATTGCAAGTTATCAATTAATTCTTTATATCCAGGATATTTTTCTTCATTTAAATTTGTACCATCATATAATTCATATTTTTGCTTACTTTGTTCTATTTTTATAACTCTAATTATTGTAATAGTTATTAGTGCAATTATTATAACAAGTATTATTATGGCTATAATTTTGAATTTGATTGGTATTGATTTTATTATATTTTTGTTATTTTTACTTAATTTCTCTATTTCCATATATTTATCTCTATTCATGCGTTTATTATAGCACAAATAAAATTTGTTTTACAATAAATTTTATTAAAATTTAAATATTCTTATATTTTATAACTATTTAGTTACCTTTTTGCACAGTGGTTACATGTAGTACATGGAATTTTTTATAACCATTCTCCTTCTTTCTTTATATATATTTTTTTAACTATTTGTACTAAAATTATATATAAAATACTTAAAGTAATAACAATCAAATAATAAATAGGTGGTAATATCTCAAAATTGAATGATGATATTTTATGTAACAAAATAGGTGCTAATATTGTTCCTACTATTGTGACAATTGTTAGGCAAACCAGTTTTGAATTAGGCTTAGATTGTATAAATGGTATTTTTGATGTACGTACAAAATATATTATTAATGTTTCACTAATTAAACATTCTACAAACCATGCTGTTTGGAAATATGATTCTTTAGCAACAGAATTATATCCTAATATAAACCAAAAAGCTATAAAAGCAAAAACATCTATTATTGAACTAACTGGTCCCATAACATTCATGAATTTTCCTAATCCTTTTGTATCCCACTTTCTTGGTTTGATAAGAAATTCTTCATCTACATTGTCATAAGGAATTGCTATTTGTGAAAAATCATATAAAAAGTCTTGTATTAACATTTGAATTGGCAATAATGGTAAAAAAGGTAAAAATATACTAGCAATAAATATACTAAATACATCTCCGAAATCTGAACTTAGTGCCATTTTCATGTATTTTATTATATTTCCATATACTTTTCTTCCTTCTATAACACCATCATATATTACATTTAAACTTTTTTCTAAAAGAATTATATCACTTGCTTCTTTAGCAATATCTGTTGCCGTATCTACACAAATTCCTACATCAGCATTGTGTAATGATGGCGCATCATTTACTCCATCTCCCATATAGCCAACTACATGACCATTTTTCTTTAATGTAGTGATTATCTTTTCTTTCTGCAAAGGATTCATTCTTGCAAAAACATTTACTTCTTCTACTTGTTTAGTTAGTTCTTCATCAGTCATATTATCTATATCACTACCTAAAAGAACTTTATCATTTGGTATTCCAACTAGGTTACATATATTCTCTGTAGTATAAGCATTATCTCCTGTTAATATTTTAGTTGTAACTCCATATTTTTTTAGTTTTTTTATTGTGTCTTTAACTTCTTTTTTTGGTGGGTCCAAAAATGCTACAAATCCAATAAAAGCCATATTGTTTTCATCTACAGTATTATTACGTTTTGATGCTAGTGCAATTACTTGCATTCCTTGTTTTTCTAATTCCATAGCATTTTTATTAATATTATTGATTAGTTCTTGAGTTAATGGTTTATATTCTCCATTTATTTTTACATTGTTACAACCTTTTAGGACTTCTTCAAGAGCTCCTTTTGTTATCATTCTATAATGGTCATTATGTTTTACAACTACACTCATTTTCTTTCTAGTATAATCAAATGGTATTTCATCTATTTTTTCATAATCTGATATTTTAGATTTTATATTATGCTTATTACCAAAAGCTATAACTGCTCTATCTATTAAATTTTTCATTCCTGTTCCATAATAGCTATTAATATATGCATATTCTAATATTGATAAATCTTCTTTTCCTTCTACATTTATATATTTTTGTAATACTATTTTGTCTTCAGTGAGTGTTCCTGTTTTATCAGTACACAATACATCTATTGCTCCTAAATTTTGAATAGATTGAATATTTTTTACTAATGTTTTTTTCTTAGCAAGGGTTTTCGTACCTTTAGTTAAATTAACATTTACTATCATTGGCAACATTGTTGGTGTAATTCCCACTGCAACTGATAATGCAAACAATATTGCTTCAAGCACATCTTTACGAATAAATGCATAAATTACAAATACAGCTATTGAAACTATAATCATATATCTGATAAGTAATTTTGTGATGTTATTCATTCCTTTTTCAAAGTTAGTAAGTTCTCTTTTTGAATCAATCTGTTTTCCCATTCCTCCTAAATATGTAGAAAAACCTGTACCTATTACAATTGCAGTTGCTTTTCCACTTATAACACTTGTTCCCATCAAGCATATGTTTGAAATTGAGAAAATCTCATTTGTATCATTATAATTAACTGTTTTTTCAACAGGAACACTTTCACCTGTAAATACTGATTGATTTAAGAACAAGTCTTTATTTTCTATTATCATTACATCTGCAGGTATTATTGCACCAGCATTTAGGTGTATAATATCTCCTGTTACTACTTTTTCTACTCTTATTGTTTTTTCTTTTCCATCTCTAACTACTGTTGCAGTTGAAAACATTTTGTCTTTTAGTGATAAATTAAATTTATATGTAGAATAGTTTTGAAAAAATTTTATTAAAGCACTTACAAATCCTATTGCTAAAATTATAATTGTTCCTATACTGTCATCTGAAATTATTTCATTTATTATTGCAAGTATTACTAGTATAAGAATAAATTTATCTTTAAATGAGTTTACAAAAAAGTAAAACCAAGAATGTTTCTTTTCTTTTACTACTATGTTTTCTCCATTTTCTTCTAACCTTTGGTTTGCTTGTTTAGATGTTAATCCTCGTTCTTCATTTGATTTTAATTGTTTTATTATTTCTTGTTTTGAGAGTTTTGATATTTCCTTATATTTATTTAAAATATTTTTATCATTTGTATTTATTAGTTTTTTGTTTTTTAATTTATTTTTAATATAAAATAATCTAATCAATTTTATCTTCCCCTATCTATATAAAATTTTTAGAATAACTTTGCTATTTCAAATAATTTTTTCTATCAATAATGTTCTTCTATAAATCCAACATGAAAATGACCATAAGTAACTACTTTTCTTTTTTAAAATCCTATTATTTTATTATATAAATCAATTGCAAAATTATCTGTCATTCCTGATATATAATAAATAATTGCTTTACTAAAATCTTTTTCATTTTCAATATTGAATATAATATCATTTTGAAAACTACGTTTTCTCCTCAAATTCCAATAATTTGAAAGCCATTGTTCAAATCCCTCAAAAACATTTGGATAAACTTTTTTCATTTTTTCTATTTTATTTAGAGTTTTTTCTCCATCATATGCATTTTTTAGTGTATTGTAAATTTCATTTATAAGAAGGTTAAAATACCTGGTTGCCGGTTTTATTCTATCTGACATATAAATATTTTTATAGTTAAATGCTTTTATTTCATTTATTAAAGTAAAAGTTTCATCTGAAAAGCATAATCCCTTTTCAGGTGTAGAGTTTTCACATAAATCTTGTATTAGATGATTTATTATTACTGTATTATTTATCACTTTTTTTGAATTTAATATATGGTATAGTTCTTCTAAGTTTTTGTCTAAAATTCCTACAGTAATAGCATCTTCAATATCTCTTCCTAAATATGAAATCTTATCTGCTATTTTTACAACACAGCCTTCCCATGTGTATGGCGCATATTGGTTAGGACTTGAGTATTCTTTTAAATCAATATATTCTTCTCTTGGTTTTAGTTTGTTTTCATCTATTTCTCCACAATGTGATATTATTCCATCACGTACAGCATATGTTAAATTTAGGTTTTGTTTATTTTTATTAATATCTTCTAATAGTTCAATCTTGTCTACATATTCTAGTCCATTTTGTTCATGCCAGAATGTTTTTCCTATTTCTGCTTTTGAAATTTTTGATAATATTCTTTCTCCTTCATGTCCAAATGGGCTATGTCCTATATCATGACTTGTCGCTATTGCTTTTGTTAATTCTGTATTAAGCCCTAAAAATTTTGCTATTGTATAACTTATTGACTCAACATGTGTTACATGTTCTATTCTTGTGCATATGTGGTCACTTTCTGGAGAGAAAAATACCTGAGTTTTATGTTTTAACCTCCTATATGCATTGCAATGTATTATTCTTGTATAGTCTCTTTCAAATTCTGAACGTAAATCATTTTTTCTTTTGTATATTTCTTTCTCCCTTTTTATAGAATTATCCCACTTAGGGTTACTTTCTGTTGTTGCATAGTCCTTGAATTTATCTTTTATCATAAATTCCACTCCTTTTCAAAATTACAATAATTTTTCCAAATTTCTTCTATATTTGACATTTTAACACATTGTTTTTTTAAACTCAATATTTAGTGCTTTATCTGAGTTAGAAATCTTGTAAAGTTTTCTTGAATAAAAAAACTTTAATCTATTTCATTTTTTGTGTTATTTACATTTTTAATATTTTATAGTAATATTTAAGAAAAAATTTATTATGTTGCATTAAAATATTGTTATATTAAAGAAAAATTTTATTTATGATTACATTAATAGCTAGTGATTTAGATGTAACAATTATATTTCTATAAAATTTTGCCACTATGGTAAAATCATTATGGTATAGGAAAATTTATTCCTATACCATAAAAACTTTATCTTATTTAATTCTAATTTATTTTAAAATATATGTGGTTGCCAATTATTATTAAATTTATATAATTTTGAAGGTCTATGACCAACATTTTCTTCTCGTTCATTTGTTTTAATTACCATATACTAATTCTTGCATTAAGTCATGTACTGAAACTATTTCTTTTACTTTTTCAACATTACTACCGCAAAAGATTAAAGCATTATCCATATTTCCTTTAACTGCATTAACCAAAGCCTTAGTAATACAGTAAGGTGTAGTTGCTACATTGCATGTTTTTATGCAATTATAACATTTTTCAATTTTGCATTTTTTATTCTCAGTTTGCTTAATAAAATTATTATATATTGCTCTTCCTGGCATTCCAACAGGACTATTTATTATTTTTATGTCATCTTTTTTTGCATTCAAATAAGCCTGTTTGAAATTGTCTGATGCATCACACTCATAAGTTGCTACAAATCTTGTTGCCATTTGAACTCCACTTGCTCCTAAATCGAGAAATTTTTTTATATCTTTATTATCCCATATACCTCCTGCTGCAATAACTGGAATTTCCTTATTATATTCATTTTCTACTTCTTTTATGTATTCTACAATTTCTTTTGTTATGTCTTCTAACTTAGGTTTATTATCATCATTTAACTCTTCTCTTTTAAAGCCTAAATGTCCTCCTGCTTCTGGGCCTTCAATAACTATCATATCTGGTACATAGTTATATTTTTTTACCCAATGTTTTACTATTAATTTACAGCATCTAAGTGAAGATACTATCGGAGCTATTTTTGTGTTACTTCCTTGCACATATTCTGGTAATTCTTTTGGAATTCCTGCACCTGAAATTATTAAATCTATTTTATTTTTTACACATTCTTGAACAATTTCTTTATATTGGCTTAATGCCACCATGATGTTTACTCCTAGAAT
>CALYBE010000003.1 GCA_944393735.1 uncultured Clostridia bacterium | reverse complement strand
TGCTTATAAATTGCTATTTCTCATACAAATTGCTTTTACCTTTTCAAAATTGCAGTTAACTTTTCAATTGACGAATATTTTTTGCACTAATTACAACTTATAAATTGTGATTATTAACATAATTCAAAGATTGCGGAAAATAGTAAAAAAAACTTGCTATTTTCTTCTTAGAATAGTAAAATATAGATACATAAAATATGAAAGGAGAATCTAGTTTTGAAAAAGAAAAAATTAGGACAAGAAATAACAAAAAAACTAGAATATATAGGTTTAGACTTAGATAACATACCAGAAACACTAAAATTAGTGCAAGATATGCAATTTAAGCCAAACACAGATATAGACGAAAAAAAATATAAACAATATAGATATATTTCACCAAAAGAAATAGAAATATTATTATCACCAACCAACAGACTAGATGATGTAAAAGAGAAATATGCAAAATCAAGTCCTTTGGTATCATATTTAGTTCCAAAAACAGAAGAAGAAATAGAAAAATATGAAACATTTTTAAGAATGTTGAATGAAATAAAAATCGAAGATATAGAATATGTTGAGCAAGAGCAACAACAACTAAATAAGAAATTACCATTCAAAATAAGATATCCAGGAAATTATTTATGGCAAATATATTATTCACAACCAGTAGACAAATATTTTATGATAGTTCCAACAGAAGACAAAAACTATTCTACTTTTTTTTATGTACTAAAAAAACAATTAGAAAAGAAAAAAGCTGGAAAAATATTTGTACCAATAAGTAATAGTGAATACTCAAAAGAATTATTAAACAAAACAGAAATACAAAGTTTAGAAAATTATTTATGGCTATTTACTGATGATTGGCCATCAATATATGAAGTATTTGACAAAACTGACAAACCAAGTTTGCAAATAATAGGACAAACTGAGGTATTTGGAAAAATAAAATCTGAATATAAAGTAAAACTATCAAACAAAATAGAAGCCACAAAATTTTTCAAACTAGTAAAAGCTCTATTTATATTGCAATCAGAAATTCCAAATTATTTTAAATTTGAAACACAAGTAGATAAGCAAGGAGAATTAGAGTTTTATTATCAAAATGAGCTACTAAAATATGATGAATTAAGTGATTGGGTAAATGAACAATATAAGAATTTGATAGAACTAGAAAAATCAGCAATAAAAGAAGATGCAGAATTAAAAGAAAAATTTAGAATATTAAAGAAACAATCAGAAGCACTCGAAAAAGAATATTTAAGTAAAGAAAAACAAATATCAACATTTTTGGAATGTAAAAAAACATTTTTTGGAAAGGTGAAATATTTCTTTAAATATAGTAATAAAAAATCAAAGAAAAAAGAAGAAAAAGCTAATGCAAAAGAGGCAAATCAAGCACAAGAAATAGATGAAGCACAGAAAAAATTAGAAAACAATATAGAAATAGTTGAAGAAGCAATAAAGAAACAATACACATTAGACGAATTACTAGGAAAAGGCAAAAAAGTAACAGAAAAAGAAAATGAAATAAAAAACATAAAAATGGATATAAATGCAATAAAACTAAAAAATGTAAATTTAACAAAGAAAATAGAAAATGCTACAGCATTTATAGAAGAAATTGATAGCCATAAAAAAAGTATATTTGAATTTTGGAAATACAGCAATAAAGACGAAGTCCAAGCATTAGAAGAAGGTGAAGGAGAAGTTATTAATGTAAAACCAATTCCAAAAGCTTTTGATTTCGAAGAAGACTTTGAAGAATTTGGCGAAGCAATGGATAATTTATCTCGTAGAATACTCGATAAAGAAGAATTAGACAGTATTTATTTGGCAACGACAAATCAACTAGAAGTAATGAACAAAATTATATTAGATGAACTTGAACCAAAAGAAATAGATAAATACTTGAAAGAAATAAAAACAGATTTAAAAAATGATAAAAATATAACTGAAGAAGATGTAATTGATATTTTTGGAGGTTTAGAAGAAGATACTAGAAAAATAAAAAAATTAGCAAATAAGACACATAGAGAGCAACCTAAAAACAAATATTCAATTTTAAAAATATCAAAAACTACAAAAGCAGTAGACTATAAATTAGCTCTTAATCAAACAATTAGTAAAATAGAAGAAGCATTAAATAAAAGTATTTTAGGGCAAGATATATCTGCATATATGTGGGCAGAAGAAGGAAAAACAATAGATGCACAAAAAATTAACATATTTAATTTAAATTCAGAAGACGAAGTAATGAAGGCAATAGAACAAACTGATAGTAGTAAGGTTAACTTGTATAAAATCAACTTATTAAAAGGAACAAATGTAATTGCATTTTCAAATTGTGTTTATTATGATAATCAAAACAAAACTTTACCTATTGGAATGGATAAAGACACAAGAATAATTGCGAAACTTGCAAATACAGATATAACCCTAGATTCTAAAAAAACCATAAGAATTGGAAAATTAGAAGAAGAAGACGAATTATCTTCAAAATTAATTGTAAAAACAATAAATATTTTAGAATATACAGTAAAACAAATAGAAAGGAATGAAAATGGCAGAATTTAAATCAGGATTTGTGGCAATATTAGGTAGAACAAATGTAGGAAAATCTACTCTACTTAATCTCTTAGTAGGAGAAAAAGTTGCTGCAACAGCAAATAAAGTGCAAACAACTCGAACAGCAATTAGAGGAATTGTAAGTAGAGAAAATTCACAAATAATATTTATAGATACCCCAGGAATTCATAAACCTAAAACAAAATTAAATGAAACAATGATAGAAACATCATTTGGAGTAATTAGTGAAATTGATATTATATTATTTGTAATAGATGCTACAAGTGATGAAATTGGTAAAGGAGACAGAAAAATCTTAGAAAAAATAAAGGAATCCAATAAAAAAACAATTTTAATTATAAACAAAATTGATTTAGTAAAAAAAGAAAAACTGCTACATTTAATTGAATTATATCAAAAAGAATACAAATTTGAAGCAGTAATTCCTATTTCATCAATAAAAGCAAAATATAGAGATATAATTTTAGATGAAATAGAAAAGAACTTAAAGCCAGGACCTGCATATTATAGTAAAGAAGAGTTTACAGACCAAACAATGAGGCAACTTGCAGAAGAAACAATAAGAGAAAAAGCATTAAAATTTTTACAAGATGAAGTACCACATGGAATATATGTTGAAGTTGAAAAAATGAAATTCAAAAAAACACAAAAGGGTGAAGACATATATGATATTG
This sequence comes from uncultured Clostridia bacterium, assembly GCA_944393735.1. Classification (GTDB taxonomy): domain Bacteria; phylum Bacillota; class Clostridia; order TANB77; family CAG-508; genus CAG-269. The sequence goes on along the minus strand of CALYBE010000003.1, from coordinate 31,655 downwards.
AAGCTATTATTTATTGTTTAAGAGAATCTCATAAAGGCATAATCATTGGAAAAAATGGATCTATGTTAAAGCGTATAGGGCAAGCAGCCAGAATTGATATGGAAAATAATTTTGGAGTAAAAGTAAATTTAAAAACATGGGTTAAAGTAAAAGAAGACTGGCAAGATGATACAGCAATTGTAAAAAAATTTAAATTACAATAAAAAAGGACAAAATTGAATAATTTCAGATTAGAAAAAAAGCAAACTTAGAATATTAGTTATAGTTGTAATTTCTGTATAATTTTTGCGTAATTTGCGAAAGATATAATAAAGGAAGTGAGCATATGATTAAAAAAATTGCATGGAATACCTTTAAAAATACGGGAGATGTAAATACATTTTTAGAACTTAAACAAATACAAAATATAGAAGAACAAATACAAAGTCAGAAACAGAACCGGAACTGAACTAACATGGCAATTTCAGAATCGGAACTGAATTGTATGAGCAAAAGGTGGAGCAAAATGGGAACAGTAAAGACGAGTGGAATAATAATTTCTGAAAATAATTTAGGAGATTATGACAAAATGTTAACAATGTTGACTCCTGGATTAGGTAAAATATCATGTGTTGCTAAAGGTGCAAGGAGGCCTAGAAGTGCCTTACTTGCCGGCACACAATTTTTGTGCTTTGGAGAATACTTAATGTATAAAGGAGCAAATACATATAATATAAATTCATGTGAAACTATTGAAATTTTTTATAATTTGCGCACAGATTTGGACAAGCTAAATTATGCTGTAGAAATAACAAAAATTATTAGAGATGTAACAGAAGAAAACGAAAATTGTTATAAAATATTGCAACTATTTTTAAATACACTATATACCTTATCAGAAACTGATAAAAATCCAGAATTAATATTAAGTGTTTTTAAACTCAAACTATTATGTTTTTTAGGATTTACCCCAAGAATTGAAAACTGTGTAAATTGTAAAGAAAAAGAAAATTTAAGATATTTCAGCTTAAGAGATAATGGCTTTAAATGTGAAGTTTGTGGAAAACAAGACAAAAGTTGCCTAACAATGTCTGAGAGTACATTAAATGCAATAAAATATATAGTTTTAGCACCTGCAAAAAAATTATATTCATTCAATTTAAAAGATGAATCTTTAAATGAATTAGAACTAATTACAAAACTTTATTTTAATGAAAAATTAGAAAAAGAATATAACTAAAAAATAATAAAAGCCAAAATGCAATGTGGCAAAAATTATATATAAAATAGAGCATATTAGAAATTATATTGAAAGGACAAATAAATGGAAGAATTAGTTGACATATTAATTGCAACATATAATTCAAATGAAAAATTTTTAAGAAAACAAATAGAGAGCATTTTAAGGCAAACACACAAAAATATAAAAATATATATAAGTGATGACAATTCAACAGATTTAAATGTAGGAAAAATTTTAAAAGAATATGAACAAAAAGACAGTAGAATAGAACTATTCATACAACCAAAAAATTTAGGATATAATAAAAACTTTGAATTTTTACTAGAAAAATCAAAAGCAAATTATATAATGTTCTCAGACCATGATGACATATGGCATAAGGACAAAGTAGAAAAAAGTTTACAAAAAATAAAAGAAAAAAATGTAGATATGGTATATTGTAACTGTAGACAAATAGATGAAGATGATATAGTATTAAAAGAAGATTATTTCAAATATAAAAATGTACCATTAGTAGATGGAAAAAATAAAATAGCAATCTCAAGATGTGTTGGAATAGGTTGTTCACAAATAATTACAAGAGACGTAAGAAATAAAATGTTACCATTCAAAAAAGAGGTAATTGCACATGACTGGCTAGCAGCATTTATAGCAAATGAAGGAAAAGGGATTAGTTATATAAAAGAGCAATTACTTGATTATAGACTACATAACACTAATGTATTTGGAGGAAGAAGCTTATCACAAAATATAGATAGGTGGAAAGAAAAAAATGGTGGAAGCTACGAATCTTTTTTAAACTATAGAAAAGATGCTATTAAAATAGCATATGCTGATGGGATAAAAATGTGTGAACAATATGTTAACAATAAAAAAGATGAACAATTTATAAAAGAATGCAAAAAATATTATGAAACTATTTTACAGGTAAAAAATATTTATTTGAATTTAATTGGATATTTTAAAATTTTAGCTGGAAAAAATCAATTTAAAAAAAGTATAAGAGAAATAGCATTATTTCATTTTCCTGCTATAGCATATATAAAGTTCAAAATCATAAAATAAATATTTTTTATAAAGTATATTGCAAATAGTTATATATTAATATTTCGCAGACAAGACCCGGATTGTTATGCCCCAGTTATGTTTTGCCCAGAAATATTAATATATAACTATTTATAATAATTTATTAAATGATATTTATAATTTATTTAAGCTGTTGACTTTTTAACAATGGTTATAGTAGAATAGCAAGAGAAAATAAAAAAAATAGACATATAAAAAAATGGAGGAAATATGGAATTTATAAAAGAAGTAATACGAAACAGAAGACTAATATTTAGATTAGGAAAAAACGATTTTAAAAATAGATTTGCTAGTACAAGTCTAGGAAGTATATGGGGATTTTTACAACCATTTGTATTTATGATTATGTATGTTGTAGTTTTCCAATTCATATTTAAAACAACAGGAGAAGGAAACTCACCATATGTAGTTTGGTTTTTACCAGGAATGGCAATGTGGATGTTTTTAAATGACAACATAATAGGTGCAAGTGGAGCAATACGCTCATATGCATATTTAGTAAAAAAAGTAGTATTCCCTGTTGATGTAATACCTATGATTTCAATAGTCGGAAATAGTATTGTATCAATCTTCTTATTTTTAATTGCGGCAATAGTTTGTATGGCATTTGGATATATGCCTAATATGCTTGAATTTATATATGTATTAGTTTCAGCATATGCATTTGTTATCTCAATAACAAGACTAACATCAGCAATTGTCACATTGGTACCAGACTTTTCAAACTTATTATCAATATTTATGCAATTATTTATGTGGGCTACACCTGTTGTTTGGGGATTAACAATGATTTCTGAACATACCACAATCTTAACAATAATGAAATGCATGCCATTTACATATTTAGTTACAGCAATCAGAGAAGTGTTTATGGGTGGAACAATATTAAGTGATGGACATTTTATATATACAATAATATTTTGGGTAATTACAATTGTATTGTTTGTATGGGGTAACCATGTATTTAAAAAGAACAAAAAAGATTTTGCAGATGTATTATAATAAGAAGAACTATCGGAGGAACAAATGGAAGAAAAAATAGATGTTCTTTTAGCAACATATAATGGTGAAAGATATGTAAAAGAACAAGTTGAAAGTATATTAAATCAGAGCTATAAAAACATACATTTAATAATATCAGATGACAATTCTACAGATAATACAAGAAAAATATTAAAACAATACGAAAAAAATGAGAGAATATCAATATATTTTCAAAAAGAAAATTTAGGATACATAAAAAATTTTGAATTTCTATTAAAACAAGTACAAAGTAATTATTATATGTTATCAGACCAAGATGATGTATGGTTACCAAAGAAGATAGAAAAATCTATGGAAACACTAAAAAAGCAAAATGCAGATTTAGTATTTGGAGATTTAGAAGTAGTAGATGAAAATTTAAATACAATATATGCATCATTTGGGGATTTCATGAAATTAAACAGAAAAATAAAAAAATACATAAATAGCGACAAAATAAATTATCTTTATAATTGTGTAACAGGATGTACACTACTTTCAAAAAAAGAGTACATAAAAGACATTTTACCATTACCACACAATTCAAAATATGTGCCACATGATTATTGGATAGGACTAATAGTTTCCTTAAAAGGAAAATTGGCATATATGCCAGAAAAATATATAAAATATAGACAACATGGAGACAATGAAATTGGAACAGATAAAATTTCACATAAATTCAAAAAACTAGATCAAGTAAGAGAACTATTTATAAATGTTAAACTTGGCGTTTTCGGAACTTATGTAGAAAATAACAATAAATTTCCGAAAGATTTTCAAAAACTTAATACAGAAGCATTTGAATACTTTAAAATGGTGCAAACCAAAAAAAATTTTAATTTTAAAAAATGGAATATTTTTCATAAACTATATAAAACCGAAACATTTAGTTATTACATAGAAAATTTTATTATAATGAATTTACCATTTATAGGTAGAGCTCTTTTCAATGTTAGATATGCAATACTAAAATTGATGAAAAAAAGATAAAAAGGAAAATTCTTATTTAAAATGAAAGATAATAAAATTAAAAAATCAATCAAAATTATATTAAGTATAACAGTTGTAATCATCATAATAATTTTGCTTGATGTTATAGTACCAAATCAAAAAACAAATCAAATAAAAGAAATACAATTAACACAATTACAAGCAAATAGCCATAGACAAATGATGGGATATATTATAAAAACTTCAGAAGGAAAAGTAATTGTAGTTGATGGGGGAACAAGAGAAGATGCTCCTAATCTTGAAAAACATATTAATGAATTAGGAAACAAAGTTGATGTTTGGTTTATTACACATCCACATAGTGACCATGCAGGAGCAATAATAGAAATAATTGAAGAAACAGACATTCCAATAAACAAAATATATTACACAATGAATGATATAGAATGGTATCAACAATATGCATCAGAAAGAGCAAATGAAGCAGAAGATTTTAAAAACGCAATGCAAAATGAAAGAGTAAAAGATATAGCAGAAGAGGTAAGTTTAAATCAAATAATAAATATAGATTTTATTGAATGTGAAATATTGGGAATTAAAAATCCGGAAATAACTGAAGATGCTTTCAATAATTCAAGCATGGTAATAAAAATGAATCTGCCAGAAACTTCAATATTATTTTTAGGTGATACAGGAGCAGAAAGTGGAGACAAATTATTAGAAACACAAGCAAGCAAATTAAAATCAGACATAGTACAAGTTGCACATCATGGACAAAATGGAGCAAAAGAAAGTTTATATCAAGCTATACAGCCTAGTATATGTTTATGGCCAACACCTGAATGGATATGGAATAATGATAATGGAGAAGGTGAAAATACCGGGCCATGGACTACATTTGAAACTAGAAGTTGGATGGAAAAATTAGGAGTAAAGCAAAATATAATTGAAAAAGACGGGGATATTACGATAACTGTAAAATAAAGAATGAAACATTTTAGAAAGGGTGAAAATAGTGGCACAAAAAAATAATAAAGCAAAACAAGAAGAAATTGTAGTTGAAATTAAAAACTTAACAAAAGAATATAAAATGTATCCTACCAAAAAAGATAGGTTGATAGAAGCAGTTTTTCCAGGAATTCAAAGACATGGTACATTTAGAGCATTAGATAATTTAAATCTTGAAGTAAAAAAAGGAGAAATCCTAGGAATATTAGGTAAAAACGGAGCTGGTAAATCAACTTTATTAAAAATGATAACAGGAGTTGTAACACCAACAAGTGGTGAAATAATAACAAAAGGTAAAATAAGTTCATTATTAGAATTAGGAACAGCATTTAATATGGAACTAACAGGAATAGAAAATATATATCAACATGGACAAGTTATGGGACTTACAAATGAACAAATAGAAGCAAGAAAACCAGAAATAATAGATTTTGCAGATATAGGAGACCATATATATCAGCCTGTAAAAACATATTCATCTGGTATGTTTGCAAGGCTTGCATTTTCATGTGCAATAAATGTTGACCCAGAAATATTAATTGTAGATGAAGTATTATCAGTAGGAGATATGGCTTTTCAATTAAAATGCTTTAAAAAATTTGATCAATTTAAGAAAAAGGGTAAAACTATACTTTTTGTAACACATAGTATTACAGATGTTTTAAAAAATTGTACAAGAACAATAATAATAAATTCAGGAAAGAAAATATTTGATGGTGGAGTAAAAGAGGGAGTAGAAAAATACAAAAAGATTATTGTAGGGTTAGATGAATCTGTACAACCTAAAGAAGAAAAAAAGCCACAAATAAGTGTAGAGAAAGATTTTAAAAAAGAAAAAGCAAAAGATACATGGAAATCACATTTTAATCAGAATAAAAATATAATTGAATATGGAAATGGGCAAGCAGAAGTAATAGATTATGGAATATTTGATGAAAACGGAAAATATCTACAATCAATTGACAATTCAAAAAATGTTGTTTTAAAATCAAAGATAAAATTTAATGATATTGTAAATGAACCTATTTTTACTATGACACTAAAAGATTTTAATGGATTAGAAATTTGTGGAACAAACACTTTAATAGAAAAAATAGCAACAGGAAAATACCAAAAAGGTGATGTCGTAGAGGTTTCTTTTAAAACTAGATTACAAGTTGCACCTAATAAATATACACTTTCTTTTAGTTGTACACATTTTAAGCCAAATGGAGAACTAGAAGTACTAAGCAGAAAATATGACGCATTGCTTGTAGAAATAATTTCATCAAAAGAGCATGTAGGAATATTAAGTTTAGACACAGACATAAAAATTGAAAAACAAAAATAAAGGAAATGATATAAAATATGAGATTAAATCTTGATTATTATTATAAAGAATGTGAGTTTGAATTAAGACCAAATGAAGACAAAGTAATCGAATATATAAATACCAATACAGAAGATTTTGAAAGTATTGTAAAAAAAGACTTAAGTGATGAAGTTATGCTAGGGCTGTCTAATATACGAAAGAACCTAGTATATGCATATGACTTTAAGCCTAACTCTGTTGTACTAGAAATTGGAGCACATTTGGGAGAAATCACAGGAGCATTATGTGAAAAATGTGAAAAAGTAATTTCTATAGAGTTAAATAAAAAAAGAGCAGAAGCAATTGCTAAAAGGCACGAAGATAAGAATAATTTAGAAATTATTGTAGGAAAATTTCAGAATATTAATTTTGAAGAAAAGTTCGATTATATAACTTTATTTGGTTTATTAGAATTTGCACAAAATATTTTTGATACAGAAAAACCAGCACTAGATTTAATAACATATTGCAAAAGTTTGTTAAAACCTGAAGGCAAATTATTAATAGCAACAGATAATAAATTTGCACTAAGGTCATATGTCGGAGATAGAGACAAATGTACAGGAATCACATTTGATTCTATTACAGGATACAAAAGCAGTAAAAAACCATACAAATTAGGAAAAAAAGAAATAGAAAACATCTTAAGACAAGTTGGACTAAATTATTATAAATTCTTTTATCCTTTACCAGATTACAAATTACCAAGTTTAATCTTTACTGACCAATATTTGCCAACAAGTTCTAAAATAAATGGATATTTTCCATATTACAATGAAAGTAGTTTTATATTTTATAGTGAAGTAGATGCTTATGATACAATAATTAAAGAAGATGAAAAAATGTTCTCGTTTTTTGCAAACTCATATTTTATAGAAGCATCACAAATAGAGTTCAAAAATGAAACAAAATTTATATCTTTCAACAATTATAGAAAAGAAGAATTTCAATTAATGACAAAAATAAAAGAAAAAGAAGTAGAAAAAACAAGTATTAATATAAAATCAAAAGCACATATTGAAGAAATGAAAAACATTATACAGAACTTAAAACAAGACAATATTGAAATATTAGATGAAGTTAGAGATGATAAAATAGTTAGTAGATTTGTAGATGCAAAATTAGCATCACAATTAATATCAGATAATGATAAAAAACCAGAAGAGATATTAAGAATTTTAAATAAATATAAAGAAGAAATATCAAAAATAAGTATTCCATACCAAGAAAACCAAAAGACAGTTATTGAAAAGTTCATTCCTGATATAGATAAAACAATATTATCAAAATTTCATTATTTAAAAAATGGATATTGGGATATGATATTGAAAAATTGCTTTATTATAAATGCCAAATGTATATTTTTTGACCAAGAATGGGTTGAAAACTATGTACCAATAGAATTTTTAATATATAGAAGCATAGTAAATATAGAAAAAATACGTGATAAAATAGAAGAATATGATCTTTATGGAAAAATGCAAATTAAAGAATTTATTCCTATTTTTGAACAAGTAGATAGTAAATTAGGAGAAAACATTTTAGATAAAGAAATTTTTAGCTTTTATCAAAGAAAGTATAGAAATCCAATTTATGATAATTATCATCTACAAGAAAGAAATGTAGAATTAATAAAACATAATAGAGGAATAGAAGAACAAAATAAGTATTTAGTTGAAGAAGTAAAAAACAAAGAAATGTTAAAAAAGAAAATGACTGAGTTAATAAATGAAAATACAGAAATAAAAAATGAAAATATACAATTAAAAAACACTTTAAACAATATTTATCAATCAAAAAGCTGGAAAGTAGCAAGAGGATTATCAAAAATAAAACATACATTTAAAAAATGATGGAAGAGGTAGTTTTATGAACACAATAAAAAAAGTAATAAGTTCATTAAAAAATGATGGAATAAAAGCTTTTTTGGCAAAAGTAAAAAAACATTTTAATGATGAGGAAAAGAAAGAATATTATTCATGGATTAGAAAAAATACACCATCAAAAAAAGAACTTAAACTACAAAAACAACATGAATTTAAAATTAAACCAAAAATAAGCATAGTTGTTCCTTTATATAACACACCAAAAAAATATTTGTTAGAATTAATAAAATCTGTACAAAAACAAACATACTCAAATTGGGAATTATGCTTAGCAGATGGTAGTACAAAACCATTAGAATATCTAAAAAGAGTTATTGCAAAAGACAGTAGAATAAAATATAAAATTTTAAAAGAGAATAAAGGAATTTCAGGAAATACAAATGAAGCTTTAAAAATGGTAACAGGGGATTATATTGGGTTATTAGACCATGATGACCTAATACCTGCAAATTCATTATATGAAATAGTAAAAACAATAAACGAAAATCCAGAAGTAGAATATATATTTACAGATGAAGACAAATTCACAGACATCAAGAAAAAAACTAGATGTGAGCCTAATTTCAAACCAGATTATGCTTTTGACACATTAACAAGTTATAATTATATTTGTCATTTTAGCGTATTTAAAAAAGAATTGATGAACAAATTAAAAGGATTTAATGAGCAATTTGATGGAAGCCAGGATTATGACTTGATTTTAAGAGCTGTAGAAAATGCGAAAAAAATAATACATATACCTCAAATATTGTATCATTGGAGAGTATCTCAAACTTCAACAGCTGGAAATGCTGAAGCAAAACCATATTGCTTTGAAGCAGGAAAAAATGCAGTACAAGAACATTTAAAAAGAAAAGGTTTAACTCAAGGAAAAATGGAATATGGAGTTGCAATAGTAAGAAATAGAGCAATATATGGATTAAAAAAAGAATCTAAAGTAACAATTCTTTTATATTTGCAAGATGAAAGAATTGATTTAAATAAGCTATCAGAAGATATAAATCAAGTAACATATAAAAATTATGAAATCATTGTTATTGCGCCAAAACAAATTGAAATAAAAAATGATAAAATAAAAAAAGTAGTAGTTGTTGAAAAAAATAAGGTTATTGCAAAACTAAATGAACTTGCAAAACAAACAGATAGTGAACAAATAATATTTGCAAAAGACTTTCAAGACATAAAAACAAAAGACTTTATAGAACAACTATTAGGATATGTTCAAAGAGGAGATGTAGGAGTTATTTCACCTAGAATAATCTATAAATATACAAGCTCTCAATATAATGGAACAGTATCTGGTATAGATAAAGACAAAATCGGATATTTAGATTATATAGATGTTGCAGGAAGTTTTGGATATGTAACAAGAGGAGCAGTAGTACAGAATTATTCAATAATAAAATCAGAATGTGTAATGGTAAACAAAAAAGATTTAGAAAAAGCAGGTTACTTATCAGCAGACATGGATTACTCAGACGCATTAGCAGATTTATCTTTCACATTATTTAAAAAATGCCACAAATTAAATGTAATTAATCCACATATTGAAATAGAAACTTTAGAAATTACACAAAAAGAAGGAGAAAACAAATTTTATAAAAAGTGGGAGAAGGAACTAAAAAAGCCAGATCCTAACTATAATGTTAATTTGAAATTTGAAAAGAACGAATTATTTAAAGTAAAAAATTAAATAATAAGAAAGGATGTAGTAATGAAAGTAGACATATTAATGGCAACTTATAATGGAGAAAAATACATAAGACCACAAATTGAAAGCATATTAAATCAAACATTTAAGGATTTTAAACTAATAATATGTGATGACTGTTCAAAAGATAAAACATGGCAAATACTAGAAGAATATAAAAATAAAGATAGTAGAATTAAAATTATCAAAAATGAAAAAAATTTAGGATATAATAAAAACTTTGAAAAGTTACTTAGTTATGTAACAGCAGACTATTTCATGCTATCAGATCAAGATGATTTTTGGTTGCCTAATAAAGTTGAAGAATCTTACAAAAAAATAACAACTGAGAAATTAAATTTAGTATGCTCAGATTTAGAAGTAGTAGATAAAGACTTAAATACAATACATCCATCAATGTGGGATTATTGGCCAGACTATAATATAAAAAACAAAATAAAAAAGAGCAAAGATTATAGAAGTTGCCTTATGACAAATTGTATTACTGGATGTACTACAATAGTAAATAGTAAATTAATAAAAAAATTAATTCCTCTACCAGGATACCCAATAGTACATGACTGGTGGTTAGGATTAGTTGCTGGTTCAACTGGAGATATAGGATATATTGAAAAGCCATTAATAAAATATAGACAACATGGAAACAATCAGATTGGATATGTCACAACAAAGACAATATACAAATTTTCAAGAACATTAAGGAGACACTTAATAACAAATCATATTCAAATATTAGAAACATTACAAAAAAGGATGAATGTATTAAATCCAGATTTAAAGCCAATTATAGAAGATGGAAAAAAATATTTACAATCTATATTAGATACAAAATTTATAGTATTAAAGAGCAAAAAGCCATTTAAAAATTTATACAAATATGAAGATGATAAATACATAAAACAATTTTCACTAATGTATAATTATCCTTTATTTGCTTATATATATAGAGCTTTTTATGTAATAAATGTAAAATTATTTAAGGAGAAAATAGGAATGAAACAATTAGCCAAGAAAATATTACAGACATATTTTCCATCAATATATGCACCAATACACAATTACAGAAACAAAAAACAAATGGAAGCAAATGGTGGATTACAATATAACTATGATGTAAATATAAATGATTATAAAAAATTAATGGACCAAATGTATAGTAATTTTGACAAACCAGAAAAAAGAGATACATATGTACCTTATAATGAAAAACCTTATAATAGGACAGATAAAGATGTTAAAATAATAGCTCATTATTTGCCACAATATCATGCATTTAAAGAAAATGAAGAATGGTGGGGAAAGAATTTTACAGAATGGAATAATGTAACAAAAGCAGTACCACATTTTGTTGGACAATTACAACCAAAATTACCATATGATATAGGATTTTATGATTTAAGTCAAAAAGAAGCTATAAAGATGCAAATAGAAATTGCAAAACAATATGGAATATATGGATTCTCAATATATTATTATTGGTTTAATAGACATAGATTAATGGAAAAACCATTAGATATTATATTAGAAAATAAAGATTTAGATATAAACTTTTGCATAAATTGGGCTAATGAAAACTGGACCAAAAGATGGGACGGTGGAGATAAAGAAATTTTAATAGCTCAAGATGATGATGAAGAAAAATTAATCTATTGTATTCAAGATATGGAAAAATATATAAGAGACGAAAGATATATAAAAGTAGATGGAAAACCATTAATAATAATTTATAAACCAACATTAATAAAAAATGTAGGAATAATGATAGAAAATTGGAGAAATTATTTAAGAAAAGTTGGAATTGGTGAAGCATATATAGCAGCAGTAAAGACATTTGATATAACAGATGAATACAAAAAAATATTTGATGCATTTATTGAATTTCCTCCATTTGGTATGGAAATAAAAGTAATGAATGACCAATTAAAATTCTTTAACAAGAATTTTAAAGGAGTAGTTTATGATTATAAAAGAATGGTAGATGAAAAAACTTATTTAAGACCATTTGACCATAAATTATATCGTGGAATTTTCCCAGCATGGGATAATTCTCCAAGAAGACAATTTACACCAGATATATTCTGGGGTTCTACACCTAAATTATATGAAACATGGCTAGAAGATTTAGTAAAAGAAACAATAAACAATGATGAATTAGAAGAAAAAATGATTTTTGTAAATGCATGGAACGAATGGGCTGAAGGAGCTTGTCTAGAGCCTGATAGAAATTATGGATATGCATATATACAAGCAACAAGAAACGTATTAGAAAAATATAAGATAAAAGACTAAGATAAATTAGGAGAAAGAAATGTTAGAAATAATAGACAGACTAGGTAGAAAAAAACTAAAGATTTTAACAATAGCAATTTATATTATATCAATATTCATGTATGAAATATTTATATGTAATGGACATAGAAGCGGTATATATAATTTTTCTTTATGCAGATTAGTTATATATGCAGTATTCTTAATACTTCTATATAAAAATATAGATAAATTTATTATAAATGCTATGAATACATTACAAACAAAAGTAAAAAAGATTGCAATTGCAATTTATGTGCCAATAGCCATAATTGTAACAATATATGTTTTAATAAAATGGATATCTATATATAAAGCTATAACATTAATAATAGCACTACTTATGGGATTTATACTCTTAATATATATGTCATCAGATTATATAAAAAACACAATAGTTATTACTGCAACACTAGGTATAATATTCACATTTGCAACTGATTTTAATCATACACTAGATGAAAAAAAACATATGATGACAGCAATAAACATAGCAAATGGGAATTTTAACTATGTAAAAAATCCACTAAATGAACCTGCTTATAATGATATTATATTTGACTGTGATATAGATGCTTTTATACGATTTTTTGCTATTAAATATGAACCTAATTTAACAAATGATTGGAATAGAACAGAAGAAACAGAATTATATTATGTATGTTCTTCACCAGCTGATTACAATGCTATTTTATATATACCTTCTGTGTTAGGTATAACATTTGCAAGAATTTTAGGTGGAAGTGTAGCAGACATATATATAACAGCAAGACTATTTAATTTAATAGCATATTCATTAATGATTATTCTTATTTTAAAACTATTACCATATAAACAAAAAATCTTCTTTATTATTTATATGTTACCATATCAATTATTACTAGCAAGTTCACTATCTATTGATGGTATATGTTTAGGAATTTTAGGAATTTTTATAGCTTATTGTTTAAAACTATCTGAACAGGATTATAAAACTATACTGATGAAACAAATATTAACACTAATGGTATTATTTGCATTATGTCTATTAGCTAAAAACTTAGCATATTGTGCAATTGTCTTATTTGTATTTGTCCTACCAATATTTAAAATATTAAAAAACAACAAAAAAAATTTACCAATTATTATTACAATATTAGTAATAGCAGTTATATGTTGTGCAATTTTATTATTAAATAAATTAGGTGCAACAGCATCTTCTGGTGGTGACCCTAGAGGAGGAGATACAAGTTTAATAGGACAAATAGAATTTTTAATTAGTTCACCAATGAATATAATAAAAGTTGGATTTGAACAAGTTATGAATTCAATATTAAATTACAATTGGTATACTTATTTAAATAATGAAGTATTTTTTGGAAGATATTATGAGCAACTATTCTTCTTAGAGATGATATTTGTTTTATATGTATGCATTACAGACAATAGCAAAAAAATTAAATTACGTACAGGTATTGTATCAATAATAACATTTATTGCGGTGTTTGCTAGTACAAGCTTAATGTTATACTTAACATTTACACCAGTTGGACAAATTGCTATTAGTGGTTATCAACCAAGATATTTAACCCCAATATTCCCAATAGTATTAATGCTTATAAATGATAGAACTTTTATTGGGAAAAGAACAGCAGAAGATGAAGAAAAAAATAATATGTATATATGTTTAGTATCAGGATTACTTATTTTTTTAGATTTAGTATGCTTGATATATGTAATTTAATTTTTACAATAAGGAAGGAACGAAAGTAAATATGAAAGTTTTAATAATAATACCAGCATATAATGAAGCACAGAATATAGAAAAAACAGTAAAAGATGTTACAGAAAATACAAACTATGATTATATCATAGTAAATGACTGTTCAAAAGACAATACAAAAGAAGTTTGCGAAAAAAATCATTATAACATGTTATCATTACCAATCAATTATGGATTAACAAGTGGAATTCAATTAGGAATGAAATATGCATATAAAAATGATTATGATATAGCAATTCAATTTGATGGAGATGGACAACATGAAGCTAAATACTTAAAAAATTTAGTCCAAGAAATAGAAAATGGAAATGCAGACATAGTAATAGGTTCAAGATTTGTAACAGAAAAAAAACCTTTTACACTTAGAATGTTAGGTAGTAGAATAATAACCTTTTTTATAAAAATAACAACAGGACATACAATAAAAGACTCTACTTCAGGAATGAGAGCTTACAATAAAAAAGCAATCTGGGAATTTAACAGAAATGCAAGTTTAACTCCAGAACCAGATACATTAGTATATATGATGAAAAAGGGATTAAGAGTAAAAGAAATACAAGTAGAAATAAAAGACAGGGAATTTGGAGAAAGTTATCTTACACCAATGAAATCAGCAAAATATATGATTAATACAGTTTGTTCGATTGTCTTTATTAGAGCAATTACTAGAAGAAATAAATAATAAAAAATACAATCATTTATTTTAATTTATAAAACTGATTGTAAATTTATAATAAGGAGATTAAATATGTCAGTAACATTAAGAGTTATATTAATAATAGGTTCTTTTGTAGCTTTCTTTTTATGTGTAACAAAAATAAAACAATCAAAATTAAAAGTAGAAAATTCAGTAACTTGGATGTTAGGCAGTATACTCTTAATATTGATGAGTATATTTTCAAATGTTGTTGGTTGGTTTGCAAACTTATTAGGGTTTGTTTCACCAGTTAATTTCGTGTTTTTTATTATTATAGCATTTTTACTAATACAAACATTTATTGATAATATACATATTACAGCATTGAATGAGAAAATTAAAGATTTGGATCATTATATTGCATTGAAGGAACATGAGGATAAGAAAGATTGAAAAAACATAGTATTTTGACGATGTTTTCCTTTCTTTGATATCTAGCTAAAATTAACAATTTGTAAATTGAAAATTAGAATATTGATATATCAATAATTCCATAGTTCATTTTATGAATGGTGAATTTAGGAAGGAATAATATTATAAATGGAAAATAGTAAAAAAGTAATAATATGTATGTCAACATATAATGGAGAAAAATTTTTACGTCAGCAAATGGAAAGTTTACTAAACCAAACATACAAGAATATAGAGATTTATGTAAGAGATGATGGCTCAAAAGATAATACACCTAAAATATTAAAAGAATATGAAGACCAAGGAAAAATACATTTTATAAAAGGTAAAAATGTAGGTGTTGTTCAAAGCTTTTACGAGTGTTTAACAGAAGCATATAATAATGGTGATATTTTTGCATATTGTGATCAAGATGATAAGTGGCATGAAAATAAAATAGAAAAAGCAGTAAAAGCAATAGAAAAAGAAAAACAAGACATACCAATTCTATATTTTTCAGAGTTTAATTACTGTGATGAAAATTTAAATTTTTTAAATAAATCAAATTTAAATATAAAAGGAGCAAGTTTTCAAAATTCACTTGTAGAATGTATATCATTTGGAATATCAGAAGTTTTTAATAAAAAACTAGCTCAAAAGATAATTGACTCTGGAACAGAAAAAGTATGCTTCCATGATTGGTGGGCTTATATGATATCAGCAGGAATTGGAAAGGTTTTATATGATAATGATGCTACAGTAGAATATAGGAGAACAGGAAGCAATGTTAGTCCTAGTGGAAAAACTAATATACAATTACAAATATATAGAATAAAAAAATTTTTATTAGGCAAATATTTTAAAAACATAAGAGAACAAATAAATAAATATAATATTCTATTTTATAAAGAACTAAGTAATGAAAACAAAAAAATAATAAATATGTTTTCATTAAAATATAGTTTTATAAAATCATTAAAAAAATTCTTTTATACAAAAAGATTTAGGCAAAAAATAACTGATGAAGTTATGTGTAGAGTATTATTCCTTTTTGGAAGATTATAATATAAAATGTTTAAAAATTTAATTCTTTTCCAACTAGGTTTTATGTTTTTAGAAAGGATTGAAATAAAAAATGAAAACAATAGCAATTTTTTCAGGATATTATTTACCACATTTAGGTGGTGTTGAAAGATATACTTATAATTTAGCTAAGAGATTAACACTTATGGGAAACAAAGTAATAATAGTAACATCACAATATGATAAACAATTAAAAGAAATAGAAGAAACAGATGTGGCAAAAATATATAGATTGCCAACTTTTAAAATATTTTCAGGAAGATATCCTATTAATAAGAAAAATAGAGAATTTAAAAAAATAATGCAAATGTTAGAAAAAGAAAATATCGATTCTGTAATAATACAAACTAGATTTTGGACAACCTCATATTTTGCTTCAAAGTTTGTTGCCAAAAATAACATACCATCATGTCTAATAGAACATGGAAGTACGCATTTTACAGTAAATAATAAAGTACTTGATAAATTTGGAGAAATATATGAACATGCAATAACAAATAAAATAAAGAAAAATGTTAAAGATTTTTATGGAGTTTCTAAAAAATGTACAGAATGGTTAAAACATTTTAATATTGAAGCAAAAGGAGTATTTTACAATTCAGTTGATACTTCAGAAATAGAACAATTTAAAGCATACATAAATAAAAGTAAAGACAAAATTGTTATAACATACACAGGTAGAATGATAGAAGAAAAAGGTGTATTAAAACTGATTGAAGCCTTTAAGAATCTAAGTAAAAAATATAAAAATATAGAGCTTAATTTAGCAGGAGAAGGGCCAATATTAGACAAAATAATAGAAGAAAATAAACAAGAAAAGAACATACATATTTTAGGAAAAATATCACATGAAGAAGTAATGAAATTACTTGGAAAAACCCATATCTTTGTAAACCCTTCTTCATTTTCAGAAGGACTTCCAACAACTATATTAGAAGCTGGAATGATGAAATGTGCTGTTGTTGCAACTCCTATGGGAGGAACTACCGAAATAATTTCAAATGAAGATATTGGATATATTTGCGGATTTGAAGCAGAAGATGTTTCAGCAAAAATTGAAAAACTAATTAATGACAAAGAAGAGATAAGTAAATTAGGTAATAATCTTTACAATGTTGTAAAAAACAACTTTTCTTGGGATGTTACGGCTAAAAAAATATATGAAACTATAAAATACAAAAACTAATATATTAACTAAGGAGAAATTTATGATTAGAAAATCTGAAATAATATGGAATACATTGGGCAGTTTTGTAGAGTCATTATTAAATGCAGTATTATTAATGTTTTGCACAAGATTAAATGGCACAGAAATTGCAGGAATGTTTTCCATAAGCTTTGCAACAGCAACTATATTAAATGCTATTGGAGATTTTGGAATAAGAATATATCAAGTAACAGATACAAAAAGAAAATATAGATTTGAAGATTATTTATTATCTAGAGCAGTAGTTGTAACATTAATGACAATTATAGGAATTATATTTATAATTGCAACTGGATATACTTCAGAAAAATTATGGATATGTGTGTCATTAATATTATTTAAAGTAATAGACGACTTAAGTGAAACATATCAAGGAGAGTTTCAGTTAAGAAACAGGCTGGATTTAGGTGGAAAATCAATGGTAATTAGAGTATCAACTTCATTACTTATGTTTTTTGTGGCTGATATGATTACTAAAAATATAATAATATCTTGTATAACTTTGGTAATTACTAATTTGATTTTATTTATTTTATGGGATATAAGAATATTTAGAAAATTTGAAAAAGTACAATTTTATTATAATAAAAGTAATATAAAGACAATATTAAAAGAATGCATTCCACTAGCAATATCAACAGGCTTAAGCTTATATATAATAAATGCAACTAAATATGCAATAGATAATTTTGGTGATTATACAATGCAAACATATTTTAATGTTATTTATATGCCAACTTTTGTTATAAATTTGGTAAGTGCATTTGTTATAAAGCCATTTTTAAAACCTTTTGGAGACTTATGGAATAATAAAGAAAAAGTAAAGTTTATTAAATCTATATTAGTGATTATAGCTATTTTAGCAGGTGCTACATTGTGTATTGATTTAGCTTGTTTGCTTTTAGGTGTTCCAATATTATCATTTATTTATGGAATTGACTTATCTCCTTACAAATTAGAAATGATTTTATTAGTAGTATCTGGATTTTTCTATGCTGCTTCAACAGTTATGCTTTATGCATTAAGTACAATTAGAGAACAAAAATTGGCAACTATATCTTATGTTATTACTGCTGTTATTGCACTTGTAGTTTCAAATGTTTGTGTAAATAAATTTGGAATGATGGGAGCTGTTTTATCTAATATGATTACTACAATATCTTTGTTTGTTTTACTTACTATATTTTTGATTTATAAATTATATAATAATAGCGAACCTGAAAATGTGGCAAAATAAAAATTTTAACAAAAAAGTTTTTGATAAATTGATGCAAATAGTTATATATTAATATTTTTTGGACAAAACATAGCTATGGTGTAACAATTCATGTCTTGACCTGCAAAATATTAATATATAACTATTTTGCTACAATAATTTATGAGAAAATATTAATATTATTATATTTCCGAATTTTTGGGATTTTTATTGATTTATATACTTAAATAAGATAAAATATTTGTAAAATATTATTTAAGGAGAAAATTGTAATGAAAAATTTAAAGTCTAAAATCATAATACTTTTATTAATAGGATTGTTATTAAATATTTTAATAACAACTTCTTTTGCTACAGAAGAAACAATAAATAATGAAATTGAAGAAATAGAAAGCAATACAATTGTTCAAGATGAAAATGATTCAATTTATCAAGTAGAAAGTAATTTGATTAATCAAAATTTAAAGGCAGCACAGCCAATAAAATCAATATTAAATATAGATACAAATTTAAATAATACAAGCTTTAAAACAACAATTCATATTGAAGGTTGGAAATTAGCAACAGAAGCAAACACAAAATTGCAGATATACATAGATAATAAAGAAATTAATGAAGATTATATAAAATATTCATATAAATATGATTTAATATCAATTGTAAAAGGCTATGGAACATATAAAGAAAATCCAACACCAAATTTTGACATAGATATACCAATAAGTGATTTAAAGCAAGGCAATCATAGTGTTAGAATAGAATTGGTTAATCAAGAAGGAACAGTTTTGCAAAAATCAGAAGGTAATATTTATGTAGATAAAGGTATAAAATCAGTATTAAATATAGATACAAACCTTGATAATGCAGTATTTAATAAAACGGGAATACATATAGAAGGTTGGAGATTAGCAACAGAGACAAATAACGTAATAGTAGTTTACATAGATAATAAAAAAATGGATAGTAACTATATAACATATTCATACAAATATGACTTAATCTCTATAGTAAAAGGCTATGGAACATATAAAGAAAATCCAAGCCCAATGTTTAACATAAACATTCCAACAACAAACTTAAGTAATGGGAAACACACTATAAAAATACAAATTCAATTAGATGATGGAACAGTTTTACAAAGCGTAGAAAAAAGCATTACAATAGATAAAAGTGTAAAACATGTATTAAACATAGATACAAACTTAGATAATGCTGTATTTGGTAAAACAGGTATACAAATATCAGGTTGGAGATTAGCAACAGAAGCTGATAATAAAATAGTTGTTTATATAGATAATCAAAAAGTAGATAGCAAGTATATAAAATATTCACGTAAATATGACCTAATCTCAATAGTAAAAGGCTATGGAACATATACAGAAAATCCAGCTCCAATGTTTGACATAAATATTCCAACAAAAGATATTACAGATGGAACACATATAATAAAAATACAATTTGTATTATCAGATGGAACAGTATTAGATAGTGTTGAAAAAACTATTGATATAGAAAAAGTAAAACATGTATTAAATATAGATACAAACTTAAATAACGCAACATTTGATAAATACGGAATACAAATATCAGGATGGAGATTAGCAACAGAAGCAAATAATGAAATAATTGTTTTTATAGACAATAAAAAAGTAGATAATAAGTATATAAAATATTCACGTACATATGACTTAATCTCTATAGTAAAAGGATATGGAACATATAAAGAAAATCCAGCTCCAATGTTTGATATAAATATTCCTACCACAGACTTAAGTAATGGAAAACACACTATAAAAGTGCAGTTCCAATTAGAAGATGGAACAATTTTAGAAGATGTAGAAAAAGTTATTACAATAGATAAAAGCATTAAACACATATTAAATATAGATACAAACATTAATGCTTTAATATTTAATGAAATAAAAAATATACAAATATCAGGTTGGAAATTAGCAACAGAACAAGGTGCAGACTTAGTAGTTTATTTAGATGGAGAAAAGGTAGATGATAATTATATAACATATTCACTTACATATGACTTAATATCAATAGTAAAAGGATATGGAACATATGAAGAAAACCCTACACCAATGTTTAATATAAATATTCCTACAGCTAACTTAAGCAAACAAAATCATAACATGAAAATACAATTTATGGCACCAGATGGAGTTACAGTATTAGAAAGTGTAGAATTCACAGCAATATATGGTGATAGATATAAAGGAATAGATGTTAGTTCTCATAATGGTGTTGTTGACTGGAAGCAAGTTGCCAAGTCAGGAATAGATTTTGCAATGATTAGAATTGGATATAGAGGATACAGAAATCCTGTTTTGGTGCTAGATACACAAGCACTTTACAATCTAAAAGAAGCAAAAGCTGCAGGACTAAAAATAGGAGTATACTTTTTCTCACAAGCTGTAAATCTATCTGAAGCACAAGAAGAGGCTTTATGGGTAGTAAGTCAATTACATCAAAATGGAATACAATTAGATTATCCAGTTGCAATAGACTCAGAAGATACAGGAGCAAGAGCAGAAGGTTACCTACCAGGAAGAGCAGACTTATTAGATAAAGATACACGAACAATGATATGTAGAGCTTTTTGCGATGTTATAAATTATCAAGGTTTTACACCAGCAGTTTATGCAGGCAAAAATTGGTTTAATGAAAAATTGAACTTTTCAGAATTATCGAATTATGATATATGGGTTGCACATCACACAAATGATGAAAATATAGTGACTGATTTTTCAAGTGATTATGAGATATGGCAATATACAGATGAAGGTAATGTTAGTGGAGTACCTTCGTCAGTTGATATAAATATTTGTTATAAAAGATACTAAAAACAAATAAAAAATATTTTTAAAGAGTGAAACTTTTTACTATTTAAAATTGTCTAATATATGTAAGATAATTTTAAAATAAAAAGCAATTAAATTGCTTGAAAAGGAGGACATATGAAAAAAATAGTTATACCATTATTGTTGATAATAATAATTTTTGCAGCTCAAATAATGGTCTGGGCTAATGACAATGTACAGAATAATACCATTTTATCTACATGGTATATTGACACAGATTTGAATCAAACTTTTTTTAAGGAAGACGGAAAAATACATATAGAAGGGTGGAAATTAGCTACAGAAGCTAATACAAAATTAAAGGTTTATCTAGATGAGGAAGAAGTTGATAATAGTTATATATCATATTCACGTAAATATGATTTGATATCAATAGTAAAAGGGTATGGAACATATAAAGAAAATCCAGCACCTAATTTTGACATAAATATACCAATTGATAATATAGATATTGGAACACATAAGTTAAAAATTAATTTTACAACATCAGATAGTAAGGTAATTTTGCAATCAATAGAAAAAGAAATAAAAGTATCTAGAAACATAAAACACATATTAAATATTGATACACCATTAGAAAATGAAGTATTTGACAAAAAAGGAATACAAATTAATGGATGGAAATTGGCAACAGAACCAGATACAAAATTAGTGATAAAAATAGATGGAAAAACAGCACATGACACTAAAATAGATATGTATTATGCATATGACTTAATCTCAATAGTAAAAGGATATGGAACTTATAAAGAAAACCCAACACCTAATTTTACTATAACAATTCCAACAGATACAATAAGTGATGGAAAGCATAAAATAGAAATTCAATTTACAACTTCAGATGGAGTTTTATTGGATAAAGTAGAAGGAAACATAATAATAGACAAAAGTATAAAACACATCTTAAATATAGACACACAATTGTCAGAACAATCTTGGACACCAGAAGGAATAACAATCGAAGGTTGGAAATTAGCAACAGAGCCAAACACAAAACTAGAAGTATATATAGAAAATAGAAAAATTGAAGATTTACAAATTACTTATAAATACATATATGATTTAATCTCAATAGTAAAAGGATATGGAACATATGAAGAAAACCCAACACCTAATTTCGTAATTGAAATTCCAGTAACAGAATTCAAAGATGGAGATAATACACTTACAATACAAATGGTAACTGAAGAAGGAAAAGTATTAGAAAAAGTAACATCAGAAATATTAGAATATAAAACAAGAATACACATAGAAACAATATATGATAGAACATCAATTTCAGATGAGAAACATGCTATTGGTGGATGGGTAATGACATCAATTCCAAATACAAAAGTAAGAATATTAATAGATGGATTTTACAGAGATGAAGAAGTAACAAGATATGATAGGCCAGATGTAATAAATGCAATTACAGGATATGGAGGAACTGAAATAAATCCACAACCAGGATTTTCTATGAGTGTAGATTTTTCAAAATTTAGTTTAGGATTACATCAAATAGCTGTAAGAGTTGAAACAGAAGAAGGAAAAATTGTTGGGGAACAAGTAATATATATTTTCTTACAACACCCAATAATTTATGGACAAGGAATATATGGACAAAGTGGAGCTAAAATAAATGGAGTAAGTGGTGGCTCAGACCTAGAATATTTAAGGTTTGGAGATGGACCAAATGTATTTTTTGCAACATTTTGTTTACATGGATTTGAAGATTCATGGGATAGAGATGGAACAGTTCTAGTAGATATTGCAAATAATTTCTACAACAGACTAGTTGCTGAACAAGATGGAGAACTAACAAAAAATTGGACAATATATATTTTCAGAGAAGTAAATCCTGATGGTAGAAGATTGGGAACAACTAAAAATGGACCAGGAAGAACAACATTATACAGTAAAGTTGGAAGAGGAATAGATATAAACAGAAGTTGGCAAACTGGTAGTACATATATTACATATTCTACTGCAAGAAACTATAATGGAACAGAAGGTTTCCAAGCATATGAAGCAGAGGCATTAAGAGATTTCTTGTTAAGCCATAAATCACAAACGGGAAAAACAGTTTTAGTAGATTTACATGGTTGGGAAGACCAACTAATAGGTGATGAAGAAATTTGCAAATACTATAAAGAACAATATCCAAGTTGTAGAACTACAGGATATGGCAGATATGGAACACAATATTTAATAACATGGGCAAGACAAAACTTAGGAGCAAAGGTATCATTAGTAGAGATGCCACTTGCAAATAGTTATGCAGAAGTAAATAGTATGGGACTTTCAGATAAATATGTTAACGCCACATTAAATATGCTTAGAAATGAAAAATAAATAAAGGAATGCAAATTGAAAATGAATAATAAAAAGAAAATTTTAATTATTTTTGTTATAATAGCAATTATTTGTTTAGGAGTGATTTTTTCTGTATTCATGAAATACAAATTAAAAAAAGAAAAAAATAATGAAAGCCAAGAAAATAATATAAATCAAGAATTTGAAAAAGATTATGCAGAAATGAAGGAAAATTCAGTAATGTATAAAGAAGATTCTAGTATAGATGAACTAAAAGAAGAATATAAAATTACTGGAGATAATGATTTATATGAAGTTGAAACAGAAAATGATGGTAGGCAAGTACTTAATGTAAAACCTAGTATAAATTATCAAGTAGCTTTTTGCGGTATGATAAAAAATGGTAAACCAAGTTTTGACGAACTAGACTCATTGTATGAACAAAATAAGCCTAAACTATATGGAGTTTGGATAGAACCAAATGATAGAACACAGGTATTATCATATTTAAACAATAATCAATATTTAAAATCTAAGTATGAGATTAATGAAGAGGGTTACTTGCAAATATCACAAAAAAACGATCAGACAGAATATGATAAAAAAATTGAAGAGGCAATTAATGATGATAAACAATATGTAATAAGTATTTCTAGTGTATATTATATGGTAGATACTGTAACAGGCGAAATTGTAGATAATCCTTATAATGAACTAGATGCATATCAGACATATGATTATTGTAAAGATGAAAATAAGATGATAATATTTGTTTCTGAAAATAAATATGAAAAGTTAACTACTGATGAAATTTTTATGAGTTTAATGAACTTATTTGACTTAATAAAAAAATAAATGTAAAAAAGACAGATTTATTTTTTCAAGTTTTATAATATTTGAAAAAATAGATCTGCTTTTATGTGTGTATAATAATAACTTTTATGCATAATATTGAGAAAAATAGTTATATATTAATATTTTGCAGACAAGACCCGGATTGTTACACCCTAGCTATGTTTTGTCTAAAAATATTAATATATAACTATTTAAATCAAATTATATAAAAGCCATTAGAAATTCTAAATTTTTTTAAACTATTGAAAAAAATTAATTTTAGTGATAAAATTAGGGCAAATTTTAAGAATCACATCCAATATATTATTAAATAAAAAAGTGATTTTTTTGACAAATAAAAGAGCTTTGTCTTAATAGATGTAAGCTTATAAATAAAAAAAGAAAGGAAGAGATTAATATGTCAATATTAGTTACAGGTGGCGCAGGATATATAGGAAGCCATACAGTTGTAGAATTATTAAATGCAGGGAGAGAAGTAGTTATAATAGATAACTTTTCAAACAGTAAAAAAGAAGTATTAGAAAAAATAAAAGAAATAACAAAAAAAGATTTCAAATTTTATGAAATAAATTATTTAGATAGAGAAGCTTTAGAAAAAGTATTTAAAGAAAATAAAATAGAAGCAGTACTAAATTTTGCAGGATATAAAGCAGTAGGAGAATCTGTAAAGAAAC
Organism: uncultured Clostridia bacterium; assembly: GCA_944393735.1. GTDB lineage: Bacteria > Bacillota > Clostridia > TANB77 > CAG-508 > CAG-269. The sequence goes on along the minus strand of CALYBE010000003.1, from coordinate 6,058 downwards.
CATTAGAATATTATGAAAATAATGTATCTGGTGCAATAGTATTACTAGAAACAATGAAAAAATATAATGTAAAAAAATTCATATTCAGTTCATCTGCAACTGTATATGGAGACCCGGAAGTAGTTCCAATTACAGAAGAATCTAAAGTAGGAGGAACAACAAACCCATATGGAACATCAAAATTATTTATAGAGCAAATATTGCAAGATTTATATAAATCAGATAACAGTTGGGATATAGCAATATTAAGATACTTCAACCCAGTAGGTGCACACGAAAGTGGACTAATTGGAGAAGAGCCACAAGGAATTCCAAATAATTTAATGCCATATGTAGCAAGAGTTGCATCAGGAGAATTAGAACAATTATCAGTATTTGGAAATGATTATGATACACCAGATGGAACAGGAGTAAGAGACTATATTCATGTTGTAGATTTAGCCAAAGGACATATAAAAGCATTAGAAAAACTTGAAAAAGAGCAAACAGGAATATATATTTATAATCTTGGAACAGGTATAGGATATAGTGTATTAGACATGGTAAAAGCATTTGAAGATGCAACAGGAAAAGAAGTAAAATATAAAATAGTAGAACGTAGACCAGGAGATATTGCAACATGTTATTCAGACCCAACTAAAGCAAAAGAAGAATTAGGTTGGGAAGCAACTAAAACATTAAAAGATATGTGCCAAGACTCATGGAGATATATCCAAAAAAAGCAGAAATAAGAGAGAGAATAGATGAAAAAAAGAATTATAGGAATTTTTATAGTTTTTTGTCTTTTAGTAGCATTTGGAGTAACAATCTCAGTAGATTGGTTATATAATACTTTTGAAAATTTAACATTTGATGAAATAGTATTTCACCTAAAAGTACCAATGGAAGGAACAGATACAAGTTTAATATATACATATATTAAAGAATGTTTATGGAAAATAATATTAGCCACAATAGTAATTTCATTTGTATTAATATACCCAATAGCAAAAGACGTAAAAATAATAAAAGAAATACATACAAAAGGAAGAAAAAGAACAATAATAGCAAGTTCTTGTTTAGCTGTATTAATAATGATAGTATCTGTAAATAAAGCTGTAAATGCAACAGACATTAAAGCTTATATAAGCAATCAAAGAGACAGTTCAACACTAATAGAAGATGAATATGTTGATCCATCAAAAACAGAAATAGATTTCCCAGAAGAAAAAAGAAATTTAATATATATTTTTCTGGAATCAATGGAGTCTACTTTTTATTCAGTAAAAGATGGAGGCTTATCAGATAAAGACTTAATACCAGAAATTTCAAAACTTGCAAAAGAAAATATAAACTTTTCTAATACAGATAAATTAGGAGGAGCATATACGTTATATGGAACAACTTGGACAGTAGGTGCAATGACTGCACAAACTGCTGGAGTTCCACTTAAACTAACAATAGATGATAATTCACTAGGAGAATATAATGTATTCTTAGGTGGGGTATATTCTATAGGTCAAGTTTTAGAAGCAAATGGATATCATAATTTTCTATTATTAGGCTCTGAATCACAATTTGCAGGAAGAAATAAACTATTTACCCAACATGGAAATTATGAAATTTGGGATTTTAATTCCGCTTTAGAAGAAAATAGAGTAAGTGAAAAAATCTGGTGGGGATTTACAGATGATATGCTTTTTGAAATTGCTAAAGAGAAAATTTTAAATCTGGCAAGTCAAGATCAACCATTTAATTTTACAATGCTAACAGCAGATACACATTTTCAAGATGGATACCTATGTAAAGATTGCCCAAATAAATTTGACGAACAATATAAAAACGTAATAGCTTGTTCAAGTAAACGAGTTGGTGAATTCATAAAATGGATTCAAGCTCAAGATTTTTATGATAATACAACAATAGTAATAGCAGGAGACCATTTAAGTATGCAATCAAACTTCTTTGAATTAGAAGAAGGACAAAATTATGATAAAACAACAGTAAGCATTATAATAAATTCAGCAATAGAAGCAGAAAATACCAAAAGCAGATTATATTCTACAATGGATTTATATCCTACAACACTTGCAGCATTAGGAGCAACAATTGAAGGAAATAGACTAGGACTTGGAACAAACTTATTCTCAAATGAGCAAACTTTAATTGAAAAATATGGACTAGAATACCTAAATAGTGAACTAATGAAAACTTCAAAATTTTATAATAATAAAATATTAGTATCAAAATAAAAGCAAAATTATAGTTACTTAGATTTTGGGAAGGAGCAAGAAGTGGAAAAAATATCTGTAGTAGTTTCATGTTATAATGAGGAAAAAGCATTACCATTATTTTACGAAGAAATGGAAAGAGTAAGAAAACAAGATTTTGAAGGTGTTGCAGACTTTGAATACATTTTTGTAAATGATGGTTCAAGAGACAAAACTTTAGAAATAATGAAAAAATTAAGAGCACAAGATAGTAAAGTAAGATATATATCATTTTCAAGAAATTTTGGAAAAGAAGCAGCAATGTTAGCTGGCTTAGACGCAGCAGAAGGTGACTATGTAACTCTAATGGATGCAGACTTACAAGATCCACCAGCTCTATTAAAGCAAATGTATGATGTAATCAAAAACGAAGGATATGACCAAGTTGGAACAAGAAGAGTAACACGAAAAGGAGAGCCAGCAATAAGAAGTTTCTTCGCAAGAATGTTTTATAAAATAATAAATAAAATGTCAGACATAGAAATGGTAGACGGAGCAAGAGATTATAGATTAATGAAAAGAAAAGTAGTACAAGCAATAATTTCATTAAGAGAATATAATAGATACTCAAAAGGATTATTTAGTTTTGTTGGGTTTGACACAAAGTGGATTGAATATGAAAATGTAGAAAGAGTAGCAGGAGAAACTAAATGGTCATTTTGGAAATTATTTAAATATGCAATAGAAGGAATTACAGCATTTTCAACAACACCATTAATTTTATCATCAGTATTAGGATTATTTTTCTGTGTTGTTGCATTTTTTGCAATAATACTTATAATAGTAAGAACCTTAGTATTTGGAGACCCTACATCTGGTTGGCCATCTCTTGTATGCATAATTGTTTTTGTAAGTGGAATACAATTATTCACCATTGGAATAATAGGGCAATATTTATCTAAAACATATCTGGAAGTAAAAAAGAGACCTATATACATAGTTAAAGAAACAGAAAAAGATGAAAACAATAAATAAATTTTGTTTTACTTTGATAAATTAACTCAAAACAAGTTTCTTTTAAAAGCAAATTAATTGTACTTTTTAGAAAGGAAAATGTATAAAAATGGGAATAAGGAGAAAAAATATAATGAGAATATTAATGATAGTAATATATATATTATTTACGGTATCAGGCTTAATATTAATGAAAAAAGGTGGAAATGCAGGAAAAATAGAAGTAGGCTCTGGAGAATTCAGTTTTAGCATAAGCTGGATAAGTGCATTAGGATTTATATGTTATATAATAAGTTTCTTATTATTTACAAGAATAATAATGATGTTTGAAAATGTAAGTTACATTTCACCAATATGCAATGGAATAGCACAAGCCTGTATAGTTATAGCTTCAATAATATTTTTAAAAGAAAAATTTTCATTTACAACAATTGGGGGAGCGCTACTTATAATTGCAGGAGTAATCATAATGAATATTAAAAAATAGAAAAAGTGCGAAAGGATTGAATTTAATATGTTTGGTTTAGGTCAAGATATAGGAATCGACTTAGGAACAGCAACAGTAATTGCATATGTAAAAGGAAAAGGGGTGGTTTTAAGAGAACCATCAGTAGTTGCTGTAGACAATAATACAAAGGAAGTTTTAGCTGTAGGTCAAGAAGCAAGACGTATGCTTGGAAGAACACCAGGAAATATAGTAGCAACAAGACCATTAAGAGAAGGTGTAATATCAGATTATACTGTAACAGAGAAAATGTTGAAATACTTTATAGGCAAAATAAATGGAAAATCAATATTTTCACCACGAACAATGATATGTATACCATCAAGAGTTACTGAGGTTGAAAAGAAAGCTGTAATTGATGCTGCAACACAAGCTGGAGCCCGTAAAGTGTTTTTAATAGAAGAACCAATTGCAGCAGCTATTGGTGCAGGAATAGATATTGCAAAACCATGTGGAAATATGGTTGTAGATATTGGTGGAGGAACAACAGATATAGCTGTTATTTCTCTTGGAGGTTCTGTAGAAAGTACATCTCTTAAAGTAGCAGGAGATAAATTTGATGAAGCAATAGTAAAATATATCAAAAAGAAACATAATGTAATGATTGGCGAAAGAACTGCAGAAGACCTAAAAATCAATATAGGATGTGTATATCCAAAAATTCAAGATACAGAAATGGAAATTAGAGGTAGAGATCTTGCAACAGGATTGCCAAAAAATATAACAGTATATTCAAGTGAAATGCTTGAAGCATTAATTGAACCAGCAATGATGATTGTAGAAGCTGTACATTCTGTTTTAGAAAAAACACCACCAGAACTTTCAGCAGATATAAGTGATAGAGGAATTTATATGACAGGTGGAGGATGCTTGATAGACGGTTTAGATAGACTTTTACAAGAAAAAACAGGAATTAATGTTATGATTGCAAATGATGCAGTTTCATGTGTTGCACTTGGAACAGGAAAGGCATTAGATAATTTAGATAACTTAGATAGAAAATAGTGGATAGAAAAAAATAATGAATAAGAAATAAAGAATAGTGACTATATAAAAAACTCAATTATTAGATTTAAAAATTTTAATAATTGAGTTTTTTTATTTATTACTATTATTTTTTGCTTTTTGATTTTTTTAATTTTTTATCAGTTGGTACTATAATATTTTTTGGGTTTTGCTCTTTAACTTTTGGCTTTGCAGCATTTATGTGCTCATAAACAGGAGAAATATCTAAATTTGAACCATCACCAGTTACAACTTCAAGTTTTTTTTCTCCTTTTTTTTCATCATTTTCTTCTTCTATTACTTCTTTTTCTTCTCTTTCTTCTGACATAATTTATACACTCCTTATATATTTTTATATTTTAATATTCTTATGTTATTTCTTAAATCTTAACACAAATTGGCTCAAAAGTAAATAAATATTGAAAATTTTTAAATTTAAAAACTTGACATAAACCCTAAAACATGAGAAAATATAAACATTCAAATAGAAAAATTATACAGAAAAGTTACCTTGAGAAAGGGATGAAAATAAAATGGAAGAAGAAAAAATAAAATCAATAATAGAAGCAATATTATTTGCAGCAGGAAGAGTAGTTACAGAAGAAGAGTTAATGCTAGTATTAGAATTAGATAAAGAGCAAATAAAAAAAATAATTAGAAATATGAAAGAAGATTATAAAACAAGAGGAATAGAAATAATCAGAGTAGAAAATGGATATCAATTAAGTAGTAAGCCAGAATATTATGAATATATATATCCAATATTAGATAAAAGAACAAAACCAAATCTATCACCAGCAGCATTAGAAACATTGGCAATAATTGCATATAATCCTAGAGCAACTAGAGCAGAAATAGAGGCAATAAGGGGAGTAAATTGTGATGGTACAATTTACAAATTACTAGATTATGGATTAATTGAAGAGGCAGGGAAAGCTGATCTCCCCGGCAAACCAACTACATATAGGACAACACCAGAATTTTTAAAAATGTTTGGGTATGAAAGTTTAGATAGGTTACCTGAACTGCCGAAATACAAGTTAGATGCAAATAGGCAAATTGTAATTGATGAAATAATTGAAGAAAAATCAGAAAAAGCCTGAAAAAAAGCAGGTTTTAGAAAGGAAAGAAAAATGGGAGATAATAAAAACTTTGTAAAAGAAATAACAAATATAGATGATGATTTTGCACAATGGTATACAGATGTTGTAAGAAAAGCTGAATTAGCTGATTATACAGAAACAAAAGGATGTATAGCAATAAGACCATATGGCTATGCAATATGGGAAAACATACAAAACTACACAGACAAATTATTTAAAGAAACAGGAGTAAAAAATGCATA
>CALYBE010000002.1 GCA_944393735.1 uncultured Clostridia bacterium | reverse complement strand
CTTATTTCTACCAAACTCTTCTGCTCTTCCATGAATAGCTCGGATATTTTTCATATTTAATTTATTAATAACATCATCCAAAAACAATATCCTCTTATTCAAAGAATCCAATAAAACAACCTCTACATCATCTCTTACAATCTTAACAGGAATACCTGGAAAACCAGCACCTGTTCCAACATCAACAACTTTTGCTCCAGGTGATATCTCTTTTAAAATAGTTAGTGAATCAATGAAATGTTTTAAAATTATATCATCTGGAGCAGTAATTGCTGTTAAATTAATTTTTTCATTCCATTCAATTAGCATTTGCATGTATTTATAAAATTTATCTAATAGCTCCACGGTAAATTGTATATCTATAAGTGCTGATTTTTCTAGCATTTTATCAAAAAAATCTTTTCCTTCCATATAATCCTCTTTTCTCTATTTTTGTTTTTTTATATTATAACAAAATACTTTATTTTTCTATCTTTTTGTTTGTAAATAAACTAGTAAAACTGAAATATCTGCTGGAGAAACCCCAGAGATTCTTGAAGCTTGTCCAATTGAATGTGGTTTATGCTTTTTCAATTTTTGTCTAGCTTCTAAGCAAATTCCATTAATCTCATCATAATTAATATTATCTGGTATTAACTTTTTCTCCATTTTTTTGAATTTTTCAACTTGTGCCTCTTGTAATTTAATATATCCATCATATTTAACTTGAATTTCTACTTCTTCTCTAACCTGTTCTGGTAATTTTGGTCTATCTTTATCTATTGTTTCAAGTGAGGCATAAGATATTTCAGTTCTTTTTAGTATTTCTGAAAGTTTAGAACCTGTAGTAAGTTCAGCTGTACCATGTTCTTTTAAAAATTCATTAACTTCTTTAGTTGGTTTTACAATAGTTTTTTCTAATCTACTTTTTTCTTCTTCGATTTTTCTTTTCTTTTCAAGAAATTTTTCATATCTTTCATCTGAAATTAAGCCAATTTCATGCCCTTTTTCAGTTAATCTTAAATCTGCATTATCCTGTCTTAAAAGTAGTCTATATTCAGCTCTTGAAGTCATCATTCTATATGGTTCATTTGTTCCTTTAGTAACAATATCGTCAATTAGTACTCCGATATAAGCCTCTGTTCTATCTAATATCAATGGTTCTTTGCCTTTTATTTTTTGTGAAGCATTTATTCCTGCAATTAATCCTTGGCAAGCAGCTTCTTCATATCCAGAAGTACCGTTTGTTTGCCCTGCAAAAAATAATCCATCAATTGCTTTGTATTCCAAAGATAATTTTAAATCTGCAGGATCTATACAATCATATTCAATAGCATATGCAGACCTTGTAAATTCACAATGCTCTAAGCCCGGAAGTGTTCTGTACATTGCTATTTGCACATCTTCTGGAAGAGATGAACTCATTCCCTGAATATACATTTCGTCTGTATCAAGACCAATTGGCTCCACGAAAACTTGATGTCTTTCTTTGTCTGCAAATCTAACGACTTTATCCTCTATAGAAGGACAATATCTAGGTCCTGTTCCCTCTATAACTCCTGCGAATAATGGGGATCTATGTAAATTTTCTCTTATTATTTTGTGCGTCTCAGATGTTGTGTATGTTAAATAGCAATCTACTTGCTCAAAATCTTTCATTTTATCTTCAAAAGAAAAAGGTATTATGTTTTTATCTCCTTTTTGAATTTCCATTTTTGAAAAGTCTATACTTTTCTTATTTATTCTTGCTGGAGTTCCTGTCTTAAACCTAACTAAATTTATTCCTAAGTTCTTCAAGGAATCTGATAATTTGTTAGAAGGAAATACACCATCTGGCCCACTTTCCTTAGAATAATCTCCTATAAATATTTTTCCTTTTAAATATGTTCCAGTTGCAACAATTAATGTTTTAACATTATATATTGCTCCTACATCAGTTTCAATAGAATTAATCTTATTATTTTCTAATTTTATGTCAACTATTTCAGCTTGTTTCAAATCTAAGTTTTCTTGTTTTTCTAATGTATGTTTCATTTCCATTTGATATCTTTTTCTATCTGCTTGTGCTCTTAAAGAATGTACTGCTGGCCCTTTTGAAGTATTTAGCATCTTTATTTGTATCATTGTTTTATCTATATTTTTGGCCATCTCTCCCCCAAGTGCGTCAATTTCTCTTACTAAATGTCCTTTTGAACTTCCTCCTATATGTGGATTACATGGCATATTAGCTACTGCTTCTAGACTAATAGAAAATATAACAGTTTTCATTCCTAGTCTTGCTGCAGCAAGTGCCGCTTCACATCCTGCATGTCCAGCTCCAATAACTGCTACATCATAATCTCCTGCATAATATGTACTCATTTTTTTATTCCTTTCTTTTTACTCAAATAAATTCATATAAATTCGTATAAATTAATATACATTTTTTTCAAGTCATTAATATATTATTTTCTTTATTTTTCTTTTAATTACTATTTTTTGCTTTTTTTATCTTTTTTTAATTTTTTTAATTTTATTTTTTCGTTTTATTATTCATTTATTTTATCTTTTTTTTAATCTTCTTTAAATACATTTTAAACTTTAAAATCGTTTTATTTCAATTTTAATATTGTTATAATATAATTAATTAATTTTTGTGGTAAAATGACTTATTTTTGATTTTCATAGTTATATAATATTTTTATTTTTATAGTATTATAATGTTTTAATATATTTTTAATCTATTATATATCTTGTAATTTCTAATATTTAATTTAAAGTTATTTTCCTAAACAGAATTTAGAAAAGATTTCATTAATTACATCTTCAGTAACTTCATCTCCAGTAATCTCTCCTAAATCGTCAAGAATTTGTTTTATATATATAGTAATGATATCAATAGGCATATTATTATTTAATGTCTCATTTGCCATTTTGACATTTTCTATAGCCTTAGAAATTAAATTTTTATGCCTTACATTTGTAATTAATACTTCATTATCTAAGTTGATTTCATTTAAATTAAACATTTCACTAATTTTATCATATAATTCTTCAATTCCTGTTTTATTTAAAGCAGAAATTTTTAAAATGTTTTGTGTTACATCTCTTAGCCTTTTATCATTCTCATCTATCACAACATTTAAATCAGACTTATTTAATAATATAATTGCTTTTTTATTTTTAATTAATTTTAAAATTTCTAAATCTTCTGCATCTAAATTTTTTGAACTATCAAATATGGCAATAATTAAATCAGCCTCATTTGCTTTTTCTATTGATTTCTCAACTCCGATTTTTTCTACGATATCTGCTGTTCTTCTAATTCCAGCTGTATCTACTAGTCTAAGCGGAATACCTTTTACATTAACATATTCTTCAATTGTGTCTCTTGTTGTTCCAGCTATATCAGTAACTATTGCTCTATCTTCATTCAAAATAGCATTTAGTAATGAAGATTTTCCTGCATTTGGTTTCCCTATTATAGCAGTCTTTATTCCTTCTTTAATTATTCTACCATTGTCAAAAGATTTCTCTAATTTTTCTAACTTCGCACCCACACTTTTTAACATATCTTTTATTTCGTTTTCTTGAACTTCAGGAATATCATATTCTGGATAATCGATTGTTACTTCAATATTTACTAAGACATCAAGAATTTCTTGTTTAATTTCCTTTATTTTATTTGATAGAAAACCTTCTAATTGCTTAATTCCGCTCTTTGCTTCTCTATATGATTTTGCATTTATTACATCTATTACAGATTCTGCTTGAGCTAAATCGATTCTTCCATTTAAAAAAGCTCTTTTAGTGAATTCCCCTGGTTCCGCTAGAGTTGCACCATTTTTTAAGCAAAGTTCTAGAATTTTTTTCTCTATAACATTTCCTCCATGTGAATTAATTTCACACATATCTTCTGTTGTATAACTTTTTGGTGCTTTAAAATATGAAACTAAAACTTCATCTATAATTTCTCCATTATCGATAATATGTCCATATTTCATAGAATATCCTTTAATATCTTTTATATTTTGTTTGTTTTTTTGTACAAAAATTTTGTCTAATATTCCAAATGTGTTTTCTCCACTCATCCTTATAATCCCTATTCCGCCAATACCTGGAGCGGTCGAAATTGAAACTATAGTACCCATATTTTCCTCCTTTACAATATAAAAAAGCCAAAATTCCTATTTAATCTTTTGATTAAAATCTGAACTTTGACTTCCGATTTTTGATAATTTAATTAATTTGTTTTACGCAAAATCCACGATTTTTGCGATTTAAAATTATTTTTTTGTAATTACTATTCTTCTTTTTGGTTCTTGTCCTATACTTCTTGTTTCTACATTAGGATTGTCTTGTAATATTGTATGTATTATCTTTCTTTCATATGCTTTCATAGGTTCAAGAGTAATCATTTTTCCAGTTTTTTCAACTACTCTTGCTTTCTTTTTAGCTAAATCCTCAAGTGTTGCTATTCTTTTTTCTTTATAATTTTCAATATCTAGCCTAACAACTACTCCGTTTTCTGATTTTCTATTTGCAATTGCTTTTAATATATTTTCTAATGCATATAATGCATCTCCCCTATATCCTATAAGGTTTCCAAGGTTTTCACCATTTATCGAAACATATATACATTTATCTTTAATTTCAACATTATATTTAGCTTCTTTTGATATTTCTGGTAAAAATTCATTTAAAAACTTATCAATAGCTAATTTAGCTGTTTGTAATTCTTCTTCAGTTGTTTCTATTTCAAGTTTCTCAGGTTTTTTTGCTTCTATTTCCTTTATTTCTACTTTAACAACTTTTGGTTCTAATATATCAAAGAAAATTTTTTTATTTTCTTCAATTACTCTTATTTCAACTAATTCTCTAGGCAATCCAATCATTTTTAAACCTTTTTGGATTGCCTCAGTTGTTGTTTTTCCCTCTGAAATTATACTCTTTCCCATTATTAAACTCATTCCTTTCTTAGCCTCAAATCTTATTTGGAAAATATTTATTAGTCTATTTTCCAATAAGATTATATATCAAGCTCTTATTCTTCATTATCTTTTAAGAATTTATTTAAAGCTAATTTTTCTATTATCATTAAAAGACTATTTGTTAACCAATATAGTGCTAAACCTAATGGTGCGATAAGTGCTACGGCTAAATACATAAATGGAAACATTAAATTCATATTTTTATTCATTTGGTTCATTGCATCAAATGGATCTTCTTCATCTTTATTATCTTTTTTTGCTTGATCATTTGAAACTTTAGGTGTAGTATTTGTTGAAATTTTCATTGAGATAACCGCTACTACAACATATAAAATAGGAATTATAAATGCTTTCCAATCTGAACTTCTTGTAGGTATTTGTGCTAAATTTAATCCTAGAAATTCCATATTTACATTTAAATTATCTAATTCTTCATAACTTATTTCAGATTTATCATTTTCACTATTTTGATTTTCTTCATTTTCTTGAGATACTTCTTCATTTGAATTTTCATCAGTAGTTTCAGCACTTTCTTTTAATTCTCTTAAAGTACCTAATTCCCTAATAATTTCAATTTCTGGATATGAGCTATTACTACTCAAATTGTTTTCTTGTATTATTCTTGTATATTTATTTATTATATTGCTATCAACTTTTTTCATGTATGTTAATGGTGCTCTTACTAAATAAAATACAGCAAATAATAAAACTAATTGAGCAATAGCACTAAAGCAACCACTAAATGGGCTCATATTTTCAGACTTGTACAATTCCATTGTTGCTTGATTTAATTTTTCTGGATTATTTTTATATTTGAATTGTATTTCTTTCATTTTAGATTGAATTTTAGTTGTTTTTTTCATTGTCCTTTGTTGTTTTATTGATATTGGTAACATCAATAATTTTACTAAAATTGAAAATAATATTATTGCTAAACCGTAATTCTGTACTATATTATAAATAAAATTTAATACATAACCAAATATATTTGCAAAAAATGCTATCATTATCCTTCCCCTTTCTATTTTAATGGGTCATATCCTCCTTTAGAAAAAGGATTACATTTTAAAATTCTTATAAACCCTAACATACCACCTTTTAAAATTCCATATTTTTTAATTGCTTGTTTTGTATACTCAGAACATGTTGGGTAATATTTGCATTTTATATTTTTTGCATCTAAAAACTTAGATATATGTCTTTGATACCATTCAATTAAATATATACATATTTTTTTCATATTGTTTCATACCTTTCACAAGGCTACTAAATATTTTGTTGTTTTAATATTTTAGCCTTTTCAAAGATGTCTTTCATGTCTACAAATATGTTTTCGTATTTTATATGATTTATATCAATTTCTTTTCTTAATAAAATCACTATACTATAGCCTTGTTCAATTTGATTTTCAAGGATTTTATAACTTTCTCTAATAAGTCTTTTCATTCTATTCCTTTGGAAAGCTTTTCCATTTTTTGTACTTATTGCTATACCAAGTAATTTACATTTTTTTCTATTTTTTAAAATAACAATTTTAAGATGTTCCCCTAAGTAAAAACGACCTTTTGATAGAACTGTTTTAAATTCATAATTCTTTTTTAACATTTCTGTTTGCTTCATTTTAATCGTATTCCTCTCTTAAGGCACAAATTAGTTTATTGTTAAAACCTTTTATAATTATGGATTTTTTTAAATTCTAGGAAACTTTTCCTAGAATCTAAAATACATCCAAATACAATGAAAATGAACATATAACTATATTCATTGACATTTACTTTTAACTTTTAAGCACAGATTTTCTTTCTTCCTTTTGCTCTTCTTGCTTTTAGTACATTTCTACCTGCTCTTGTAGACATTCTTTTCATAAATCCATGTTCTTTCTTTTCTTGTCTTTTTTTTGGTTGGAATGTTCTTTTCACCTTATTGCACCTCCTAATTTTTAGTTATATATTAATTCCTTTCAGAACTTATTGTTAAAAATAACAAGTAAAACGATTATACACCACGGATTGGCTACTTGTCAATACTTTTTGCAAAAATTAAAAATTTTTCATTTTTAAATTTTGCACTCTTGCTTTTTGAAAAAAAATATTGTATAAAGAATAAAAACTGTAATTTTTTTGTAATGTTTTTGTAACATTTAGCAGTTTTTCCACAAAAAGATAAAAGATATCCACAATTTTTTAAAAATTATCCACAATACTATTGACTAAATTTGTAATATTTTGATATGATATAGAAAAATTAAAAAATTATACACTTACAAAAGAATAAATAAATTTTTGTTCGTAAAAAAACAAAATGTTTATTACACAATTATTACAAAGTTATCCACACATGTGGATAACTTTGTGGATAACTTACTATCTATTTTATATTTTTGAAAGGATGTTTAATATGCAAAATGACAAAGATGAACTATTAAAACAAGCAAAAGAATTAATAAAACCAGAAGTAACAACAATTGCATATGATACTTGGATAAGACCTTTAGAGATTACTGAAATGACTGATAATCATTTTGTTTTAAAAGCAACATCAGATTACAATGCAGATTTAATACATAGTCGATATGCTGATTTAATCCTAAATACTTTCAAATATCTAACAAATAAAGAATGGACATTATCTATTATTTATGACGACCCAAACAACAATACAGAAGTAGAAAATAATGTTGTAATATCAAATTCTCAAAGTGAAAATCAAGAACAAGATATTGAAATTTCTAATAAAACATTAAACCCAAAATATACTTTTGAAAATTTTGTCGTTGGAAATAATAATCGTTTTGCACATGCTGCTGCGATAGCAGTAGGAGAAAAACCTGGTGAATCATATAATCCATTATTTTTATATGGAGGAGTTGGACTAGGGAAAACTCACTTGATGCAAGCAATTGGAAATAGAATTTTACAAAATAATAGATATGCAAAAATTCTATATGTAACTTCAGAGAAATTCACTAATCAATTAATAAATGCCATAAAAGACAATAAAACCGAAGTATTTAGAAATAGATATAGAACAATTGATGTATTACTCATTGACGATATACAATTTATTGCTGGAAAAGAACGTGTTCAAGAAGAGTTCTTCCACACATTTAATGCTTTATATGAAGACAAAAAACAAATTATAATTTCAAGTGATAAACCACCAAGAGATATTCAGTTTCTTGAAGATAGATTAAAATCAAGATTTGATTGGGGATTATTAGCAGACATTTCTTGTCCAGATTATGAAACTCGTTTAGCAATTTTAAGAAAAAAAGCTCAAGAAGAAAAAATATCAGTTGATGACAATATATTAGCAAATATAGCAAATAAAATTGATTCAAACATTAGGGAATTAGAAGGTGTTTTTAATAAAATAATTGCCAGAGCTTCACTTACACACAGTCCAATAACAATTGAACTTACAGAAAATACCATCAATGAATTTAAAGCAGAAAGCGAAAAAGTTCTTTCATCTGATTTTGTTAAAGAAACTGTTGCAAAATACTTTAATATAGATAAAGATGATTTAGTAAGTAATAAACGTTCAAACGAAATTGCTTTTCCAAGACAAATTGCAATGTACCTTTGCAGAGAGGTTGCAAATATGTCTTATCCTAAGATAGGAGAGGACTTTGGAAATAGAGATCACTCAACAGTAATGCATGCATGTAAGAAAATCGAAAAAGAAGTAAAAGAAAAAAATAATACAAAGCTAATTGTGGAAAGTGTGAAAAACATAATTATAAATGGTGAACAATAGGAAAAAAGATAACTTAGTTCCTGTTTTTGAAAATATGTTCTTATAGACAATTGTTCGGTTACAAAAAAGTTATCTTTACTTACGGAACAGCTTGCTCGTGTTTCCACAAGTTAATGTGGAAATAGTGTTGAAAAACTGTTTATAAGTCATAATTCCACAATTTTAATTTTAGGGTGTGGACAAATTGTGGAGCTTATCCACTAAGTTATACACATAAAAATTTCTTAGGGGTTCAAAGTTTCCACATAGTTTTCCACATTATCCACAGGAACTAATACTAATACTACTAATAATATTATAATATATTAAAAAATAATAAAGGAGAGACGAAAATGAAAATCATTTGTTACAAGGATACAATCCTTAAAGCATTAAATTCCGTAATAAAAGGTGTAGCTTCAAAAACAACTAAACCTATATTAGAAGGAATACTAATTCAAACTAATGATAAAGAAATAAAATTAACCACATATGATTTAGAAATTGGAATAGAATATATTATAGAATGTGATGTTAAAGAACAGGGAAGTACAGTTGTAAATGCAATAATGTTTAGTGAAATTATTAGAAAATTACCAGATTCAGAAATTAGTATAACTTTAAATGAAAATAATCTGTTAGAAATCGAATGTGAAGGAGCATTATATAAATTAACAACTATGAATCCAGACGAATTTCCTGAATTACCTAAGATTGAAATTGAAAACTCTATAGACTTAGAACAAAATATGTTAAAAAATATGATTAGAAGAACAATATTTGCAGTAAGTACTGAAGAAAATAGACCTATATTCACAGGTTGTTTATTCGAAGTGGAAAACAACAAGCTAAATGTTGTTGCAGTTGATGGTTTTAGATTAGCCTTAAGAAGTATTTACTTACAAGAAAAGGTAAATGACTTTAAAGCAGTAATACCTGGAAAAACTTTAAATGAGTTAAACAAAATATTGTTAGATTCATTTGATCATGTAAAAATAGGTATAGCTAAAAATCAAGCATTGTTCGAGATGGAAAATTGTAAAGTTGTAACAAGAACATTAGATGGCGAATTTTTAAATTATAAATCAGTAATACCAACAACATGGGAGACAAGAATAAGAGTAAATAAAAATAGTTTACAAGATAGTTTTGAAAGAATTAGTCTAATATCAGCATCTTCAATTGAAAAAGAGAAAAAATACCCTGTAAAAGTTACTGTTGATATAGGAAAAATTACCATATCTTGTACTAACCAAACAGGAGACGCAAAAGAAGAGATTTTTGTTTCTACAGAAGGGAAAAATCTTGAAGCAGGATTTAATCCAAAATATTTTTTGGACAGTTTAAAAGCTATTGATGATGAAGAAGTTTATGTGGAATTTGGAACAAGTATTTCACCATGTCTAATAAAATCTGTAGAAAATAATGATTATGTTTATATGATTTTACCAATAAGACTAAAAGATTAAATAATTTCTGGTCAGAATGAAAACTGCTGACCAGAATTTTGATGTTATTAATTATACATAAAGCAATTAAAAATGATTTTTATAAAAAATCAAAAAAATAGTAAAAAAAAGAATAAAATAGTAAAAAAAAGAAAAAAAAAGATTATATGTTTTATATAAACTTCAAAAGATTAAGAATATGTAAACAGAAAATTTTAAAAAAGAAAAATAAAAAAATAATATATATATAATAGGAAGAAAATAAAAAAATAATTAAAAAAATAAAAAATAAAAAAAACGACGCACGAAAATCGAAAATAAGCCATTTTTATTTTTTTATAATATAATTTTATATTTAAAAATAAGATAAAAATATAAAAAAATGGCACAAATAGTTACTAAGAAAAGTTCAAAACTCAAAAATTTTTCTTAGTAGTGCGAAGTCTAAAATGCTATAAATAACTTGAATAGAAGAGAATTTCGAACTTCAAAAATATTACTATAAATAAAAGTAAAAGAAGTTGATAATTGTTCAAAAAAACAATAAAGTTTTGCACAAATGGAGAAAAATATGTGGATAAAAGATATAAAATTAAAGAATTTTAGAAATTACGATAATAAAGAAATAAAATTACATGAAAATATTAATGTTTTTTTTGGAGAAAATGCACAAGGAAAAACAAATATTATTGAATCAATATTTTTAAGTAGTATTGGAAAATCTTTTAGAACAAATAAGGAAAAAGAATTGATAAAATTCGAAAAAGAAAAAGCTATAGTAGAAATTAATTTTCAAAAAATGGATAGAGAGGGCAAAATAAAAATTGAAATTGGAGAAAAAAAACAAGTTTATTTAAATGGAATAAAAATAAAGAAATTAAGTGAGCTATTAGGAAATATAAATATTGTAATTTTTACACCAGATGATATTAATATTATAAAGGGAGGTCCTCAAAACAGAAGGAAATTTTTAGATATTATGATTAGCCAATTAAGGCCAAATTATATGCATGTGCTAACACTTTATAAACAAACAGTAGAACAACGTAATAATTATTTGAAACAAATTAAATTAGAAAATAAGCCAGAAAATATGCTTGAAATATGGGATGAAAAATTGGTAGAATATGGAACTAAAATTTTCGAATATAGAAAAGAATTTATCGAAAAAATAGAGAATAAAATAAAAGATATTCACAAAAATATTACACAAAATAAAGAAAACATAGAAATAACTTATTTTTCAGATGCAACTACTAGACAAAATTATTTAAAAGAGTTAAAATCAAGAAGAAAACTAGATATTATAAAAGGATATACTACTAAAGGAATACATAGAGATGATTTTATAATATATATAAATGGTAAAGAAGTAAATATTTTTGGTTCACAGGGGCAACATAGAACAGCAATTCTTTCTTTAAAACTCTCAGAGCTTCAAGTAATTTATGAAGATATAGGAGAATATCCAATTTTATTATTAGATGATTTCATGTCTGAATTAGATGAAATAAGAAGACAAAACTTTTTAAAAAATATAAAAGATATTCAAGTAATAATAACATGTACTGAAAAAATAATGCTTGAAAATTTAAATTATTACTTGTATAATGTTGTTGATGGAAATGTTATTGAAATAAATAAATAAACTATTAAAAATGATATAAAAATATTGAAAATTTTTACATTTTTAAATAATGCAAACTAAGGGAGGATGAAAAAAATGGAAAAATACAAACATAAATATGGGGCAGAACAAATTCAAGTTTTAGAAGGATTAGAGGCGGTAAGAAAAAGACCAGGTATGTATATAGGTAGTACTTCAGTTAGAGGTCTTCACCATATGGTATATGAAATTGTAGATAACTGTGTTGATGAAGCACTAGCTGGTTATTGTACAGAGATAAATGTTATAATAGAACCAGGAAATGTCATAAGTGTTGAAGATAATGGTAGAGGAATTCCAGTTGAAATCCATCCTAAAACAGGAATCTCAACAGCTGAAACAGTATATACAGTTTTACATGCTGGTGGAAAATTTGGTGGAGATAGTGGATATAAAGTTTCTGGAGGATTACATGGTGTTGGTGCATCAGTAGTAAATGCTTTATCAAAATGGACAGAAGTAACTATCCAAAGAGATGGTGGAATTTTTCAGATGTATTTCGAAAAAGGAAAAACAATAAAAAAACTTGAAAAAATTGGAAATTCAGACAAGACAGGAACAAAGGTTAGATTCCTTGCAGATGATACTATTTTTGAAACTTTAACTTATGATTATGAAGTATTAGAAACAAGATTTAGAGAAATTGCGTTTTTAACAAAAGGTTTAAAAATCACATTAGAAGATTTAAGAGGAGAAACTCCAAAAAAATCAGAGTTTTGTTTTGAAGGAGGATTAATTTCTTTTGTTGAATTTTTAAATAAATCAAAAGAGAAATTACATCCAAAGCCAATATATATAGAAAAAGACGGAGAAACACCAGTAGAAATTGCAATCCAATATACAACTAGTTATTCAGAAAATATTTATACATTTGTAAATAATATAAATACTATAGAAGGTGGAACACATCTTGAAGGATTTAAAAGAGCATTAACTAAAGTATTTAATGATTATGCAAGAGAACATAACTTTTTAAAGGAAAAAGATCCAAATTTACAAGGTGAAGATATAAGAGAAGGAATTACAGCTGTTGTTTCCGTAAAGGTTAGAGACCCACAATTTGAAGGACAAACTAAAACAAAACTTGGTAATAGTGAAGTTGCAGGTATAGTTCAAAGTATGGTTAATGATGCTTTATCAACATTCTTAGAAGAAAACCCAACAGTAGCAAAATCAATTTTGGAAAAATGTATAAGTGCTTCTAGAGCAAGAGAGGCAGCTAGAAAAGCTAGAGAATTAGTACGTAGAAAAAGTGCTTTAGAAACATCAACATTACCAGGTAAATTAGCAGACTGCAGTAGCAAAAATGCTGAAGAATGTGAAGTTTATATAGTAGAGGGAGATTCTGCTGGAGGAAGTGCAAAACAAGGAAGAGATAGAAGATTTCAAGCAATATTACCATTATGGGGAAAAATGCTTAATGTAGAAAAAGCTAGAGCAGATAAAATATATGGAAATGATAAATTAAATCCTGTAATTGTTGCAGTAGGAGCTGGAATAGGAAAAGATTTTGATATAACAAAAATTAGATATGGAAAAGTAATTATAATGGCAGATGCTGATGTTGATGGTGCACATATTAGAACATTAATGTTAACATTCTTCTTTAGATATATGAGACCACTTATTGAACATGGAAATGTTTTTCTAGCACAACCACCATTATATAAACTATCTAAAAAAGGTATGGAAGATATATATTGTTATACAGATGATGGACTTGACAAAGCATTTGCAGATTTGGAAGCAAAAGGAATTCCAAGAGATACACTTTCACTACAAAGATATAAAGGTCTAGGAGAAATGAATCCAGAACAACTTTGGGAGACTACAATGAACCCAGAAAAAAGAACTTTAATACAAGTTACTATGGATGATGCAATAAAAGCAGATGAAATATTTACACTTTTAATGGGTGATGCAGTAGAGCCAAGAAGAGAATTCATCGAAAAAAATGCTAAGTTTGTAAAAAATCTTGATATTTAATTCGATATATAAAAAAAAAAATAAATAATTAATAGCTAGGAGATAATATAAAATCTCCTAGCTATTATCTATAAAGCTAATAACAATTTTCACTCAAACTAATATACATAGTAGTTTAATCTAATGCATATTGCTATACAAATAAACTATATACCACATATATTAATCAGTTGCTCGACTACAAATACACTTTTAGAAACTATATTCATCCATGTAGGACTAATAATAATCCCATAGAATATAAGAATAATCTTAGCTCGAATATATTACATATAATTTAACCATATATAAAATATAAAAATAATCCTTGAAAATTTAAATAAAATACAGCTTACATATACATAATATATTTTTATCGCCGACATATAATAATCTATAAAAATAAACTATTATATATCTTTGCTCGAATAATAATAAACTTAATAAAATCTACTATCACTCTTAGCTCAACTGATATTAACCTTATACACATATTATGTTCAATTTTGAAATTTATATTCATACAAAATAAAAAAATTTTCTGGAAAAAAATTCAAATAAAAAAGGATATAAAATAAGTTTGTCGAATTTTGTCGAACGGTTTTTCTTGCAATTTACTATTAGGCATTGTATAATATGAATGCAATTAACAATATCAATCAAACAGAAATGCTTTTTCTAAAGGATTGATTCTTTTTAAAATTTTTTCTTGTTCAATATAAATATAATTATTAGATCAGAACTTTTTATCTAAAAAACTTCAAAAAACTTATGCAGAAATAAAATTGAGGAGGTGAAAGAAAAGTAAATTTATAAAAAAAAGAAAGGAGAAAAGAAAATTAAATCAATACAAAAGTGGATACCAATAGAAAAAATTCTAGAAAAAGGAATTATAAAAATTAGAAAGAATAAATATGTAAAAATCTTAAAAATACTTCCAATAAATTTTAATCTAAAAACACAGTTAGAAAAAGAAGCTATTTTAAATTCTTACAAAATTTTTTTAAAAACATGCAATTTTAATATGCAAATTTTAATTCAAAGCAAAAAAGAAGATTTAAGTCAACATATTGAAAATATAAAAAAAATTTCCCAAAAAGACAATAATATAATAATAAAACAGTATAGAGAAAAATATATAGAATTCATTAAAGGCAAAAATAACCAGAATAAATCAGCATCAAAAAATATCTATTTAATAATTGAAAATAAAATAGAAGATAATGAAGAAAATATATTACAAGAGTTAAACGAAAAATATTTTAAAATAAAAGAATGTTTATTAAGGTGCGGAAATACCGCGATAGAGTGTGACAAAGAAGAAATCAAAAATATATTATTTTCTTTTTTCAATATTAAAATTTTTCTAAATAAAGAATAAAACATATAAAGGAGGAACATAGTATAGAAAAAAATAAAACTTGGAAAGAAAATTCGAATTCAAAAAATACAAGAAAATATAAATTGAAATTTAACCAAAAAATAGATTTTATAAAAACAGAAATTAATAATAAAATAAATAATACTAAAAATAAAATTAAAGAAGGTTTTTTTACTGATAAAGATTTCATTTCTCCTACATATATAAATTTAAATAATCCGAAATTTTTAGAAATTGATGATTATTTTTATTCAGGAATTATTATTGTAAATTATAATAGAGAATATAATGATTTGATTTTGAAGTCTTTAATAGAAACCAACATAAATATGAACATATCTATTTTCTATGAAAAATGTGATACTACAAAAGTACTAAAAGAATTAACTTATAATATAGGAAGTGTTGGCGTTGAATTAAAGCAAAGTAATGAAAATAGACAAGATATCGATATAGCAGCTTTTACGTATAATGATGCCAAATATATTAGAAAAGAAATTCAGATAAATAATGAAGAAATGTATTTTATTTATATTTATTTAAATTTATTTTCTGATGATAAAAAAGAACTTTTATATAATTTAGACAAAGTTGAAGGAATTTTACAAAGTAGAGGATTGCAAACAAGAAGGGCAAATTTTAGACAAGAGGAAATTTTTGTAAGTTGTTTGCCATTATTAGAAAATAGTCAAATGCTTAAAGAAATTGGAAAAAGAAATATATTGACAACTGGTTTAGTTAGTACTTATCCATTTATATCATCATCCATTTTTGAAGAAAAAGGAATCTATATAGGAAATAATATGTATAATAATTCATTAATATTAATTGACAGATATAACACAAATAAATATAAAAATGCCAATATGTGTATTTTTGGTACAAGTGGAGCCGGAAAATCATTTTATACCAAATTAATAATTTTAAGAAACTCATTATTGGAAATTGAACAATATGTTATTGATCCAGAAAGAGAATATATAAAATTAGCAAATAATTTAAATGGAACAATCATAAAAATAGGTCCAACTTCCGAAAATTATATAAATATTTTTGATATAAGAAAAGAAAGTATTGAAGAGAATGAACATGGATATTTAGCTACTAAAATAGGAAAATTAATTGGATTTTTTAATTTAATTTTTGGAGAAGTAAATGAAGAAGAAAAAGCAATATTAGAAGAAAAAATTATAGAATTATATAAAACGAAAAACATCAATTTTAATGATAAAAGTTTGTATAAGAAGAAAAAATTTAAAACAACAAAAGATATGCCAATATTAGAAGATTTTTATAATATTTTAGATGATGAAAAAACCAAAAAATTCAAAATTAAGTTAATCCCTTTTATTAAAGGGTCATTAAAATTTTTTAATAATTATACAAATATTGAATTAAATAAAAGTTTAATTATAGCAGATGTATATGAATTAGGAGAAGATAATATGAAGTACGGAATGTATCTATTTACAGAATTATTTTGGGATAAAATAAAAATCAATAGAAAAATAAAAAAAGCTATATATCTAGATGAAATATGGAGGTTAATAGGAGTGACTTCCAATAAAGAAGTTGCAAAATTTATTTATAAAATATTTAAAACAATAAGAAAATATGGTGGCAGTAGTGTTGCTATTACACAAGATATTTCTGATATATTTAGCTTAGAAAATGGTACATATGGAAAGAGTATTTTAAATAATTCTAGCATAAAAACTTTCTTTTCATTGGAAGAAGAAAATATAAACTTATTATCTCAATATTCTAACTTGTCTGAAAAAGAAAAAATTGAAATAAAATCTTTGAGGAGAGGAGAATGTTTAACATTTGTAGGAGACGAACATATTTTGGTAAAAGTAGAGGCAAGTGAATTTGAAAAAAAGATAATAGGAAATGATAATAATTAAATTTAATGAAAAATTGAAATTAAGGAGGAAAATAATGGAACTAGAAAATGTTATAACAAATAATATTGAAATCGAAAAAGAACAAAATAAATTCTTTAACTCTTTTATAGGTAAAATAATAAATACAGGTATAGATTTTGGGTTAAGAGCAATATTACCAGACATTATTGAAAATCAAGTTATTGAAATTAAAAATTCATTAATAGAAAATGGATTAAAAGAAGGAATACAAACTGCAACTGACAAAATAATGGACTTATCTAAAAGTACTAAAGGAATATTTACAGGAAAATTTGAGAATATATCTCAAGTACAAATGGCCATAGGAAATGGAGGAATATTAGATACGGTTTCAAATATATTAGATAAAGCTGTTGATAAAACATATCAATTAGGTTTTATAAATAAAACAGCAAACTCATTAATTAAAAATGGAAAAGATGTTATATTAAATAGTATAACTAGTAATTTAAAAAAAGAATTGGATAATCAAAAGGATTCATTAGATAATTTAGAAAACTGTATTGAAAGATGGAAAGAATATTATAATAATAAAAATTTTGATGGTATGGCAAAAGAAATGGAAAAAATAGATAAACAACTTAAAAATATAGTTCCATTAGAAAATGTAATAAAAGAAGCGAGAAATGTTGAGACACTCCATAATTTAATAAAAAATAATGGACGAAATTTTAATTTAACAGAAAATGAAATAGAGCTTGTAAAAAAAATATCATAAGATATATTGTTTTAAAAATAAAAAATATTTATTATGATTTCTTAAAACTAGACAATATTAAAATGTAAAATAAATGAATTTATAATATTAAAAAAAGATAGAAAAATTATAATTTTTATATTAAAATATTATCAAATAAAAATAATAATATTTCATAATAATAAAATAAAATATTCTACCTTAAAAATTTATGTTTCTTTTAATAAATTAATATTTTTCTTAGATAATTTCTCACAATATTCGTTTGAATATACTGCAATATGATAAATAAAATCAGAAGTTGTTTCAGAATTCAAAGATAATATATTATTTATTTTTTGTATTGTCGTATTACTCGAATTTTTTCCGAAAAGTAAATAATCTGAAGAAATACCTGTATATTTTACAACTTTTCGCAAGGTTTTAACACTAAGAGCTCTTTCACCTCTTTCTATTTGTCCCAAAAATGAATCTGTTATATCAATTTTCTCAGAAAATTCTTCCCTTGTCATACGCATACCTTCGCGTATCCCACGTAATCTTTCACCAATTATAATATCATCTTTATTTAGTTGCATTTGATCACCTCAAATTTTTTCTACATTATATAGCGAAAACTGTCAATATATAATATGCAAAATGCATACATTTTACATACACAAAAATTTTTTCCTTTTTTTGTATAAAAAAATTGTTTTTTGAAAACATTAAATATACATTTAGAATAGAAAAAAAATAAAAAAAGGGACAGGGATAAAATGATTGATGATGAAATTTTAGATGAAATATTTGAAAACAGAATAGAAAAAATAGAGGAAAACATACATGAGATGTATCATAAAAAAATAAAAGAAATAAAGGAAAAAGATGAAGAAGAAAGAAATAATATAAAAATGAATATAATAAGCGAGTTATACTATAAACAAGGTTTTAAAGATGCAATAAATTTCATATTAAATAATTTAAAGAATAGATAATATTTCCTTTGTTAAGTTTTATGTAAAAATCATTGCAAATCAGTTAAATAATAATAGTTCATAAACAAAATACAAATTGTTACACAATGTAATGTTTTTTTAAAATAATTCTCCCAAATCCTTGCAAAATAAGCATTAGTATAATATAATACAAATATAAAACATAAAGGTATAATAAATAAAAAGCAATAAGAAAAGATATTTATAATTTATATACCTTAAGGAAAGAGGTAGAAAAAACGATGGAAGAAAGACAAGATGAAAACATTATAAAAAGAGACATTGAAGAAGAAATGAGAACTGCCTATATTGACTATGCAATGAGTGTTATAGTATCAAGAGCATTGCCAGATGTTAGGGATGGTTTAAAACCAGTACATAGAAGAATTCTTTATGCTATGCATGAAGATGGAATCACATCTGATAAACCATACAGGAAATGTGCAAATACAGTTGGATCTGTATTAGGAAGGTATCATCCACATGGAGATGCTTCTGTTTATGATGCAATGGTAAGAATGGCACAAGACTTTTCAATGAGGTATATGTTAATTGATGGTCATGGAAATTTTGGTTCTATAGATGGTGATGGAGCAGCTGCAATGAGGTATACAGAAGCAAGAATGTCAAAAATTGCAGAGCAAATGTTAGTAGATATTGAAAAAAATACAGTAGATTTTATGCCAAACTATGATGATAGATTACAAGAGCCAACAGTATTACCTTCAAAAATACCAACATTATTAATTAATGGTTCTTCAGGTATCGCCGTAGGTATGGCAACAAATATTCCTCCACATAATCTAACAGAAGTAATAAATGGCATAATTAAAATTATTGATGATGATAATGTTTCAGATGATGATTTATTAAAAATTATAAAAGGACCAGATTTCCCTACAGGAGGATTGATATTAGGTAGAGACGGAATTAAAGAAGCTTATACAACAGGAAAAGGGAAAATTACTATGAGAGCTGAAGCAGAAATAGAAGAAATGAGCGGAAATAAGCAAAGAATAATTGTTTCTTCATTACCATATCAAGTTAATAAAGCAAGATTAATAGAAAATATAGCAAAACTATGTAGGGAGAAAAGAATTGAGGGTATTTCAGAATTACGTGATGAATCAGATAGAAATGATAAAGTAAGAATTGTAATAGAATTAAAAAGAGATGCAAATCCAAATGTTGTTTTAAACCAATTATACAAAAATACCCAAATGCAAGATACTTTTGGTGTAATAATGCTTGCTTTAGTAGATGGGGAACCAAAAATATTAACATTAAGACAATGTCTAGATTGTTATATTGATCATAGAAAAAATGTAATAATAAGAAGAACACAATTTGATTTAGACAAAGCCCTAGCAAGAGCACACATTTTAGAAGGATTAAAAATAGCTATTGATAATATTGATGAAGTAATATCAATTATACGAAATTCATATGATGACGCAAAAGAAAGATTAATAGAAAGATTTGGATTAACAGATATTCAAGCTCAAGCAATACTAGACATGAGATTAAAAACATTATCTGGTTTGCAACGTGAAAAAATTGAAGAAGAATATAAACAATTAATGGAATTAATAGCTCACTTAAGAGCAATATTAGCAAGTGAAAAATTGGTATTTGATATAATAAAAGAAGAACTTATTGAAATAAGAGATAAATTTGGTGATGAAAGATTAACTAAGATTGTTGCTGCCGAAGGAGATTTCAATGAAGAAGACTTAATAAAAGAGGAACAATCAGTTATTGCTTTAACATATTTTGGATATATAAAGAGAATGCCAATTGATACATATAGAAGTCAAAAACGTGGAGGCAAGGGAATTACAGGAATATCAACAAGAGAAGAAGACTTTGTAAAACAAATATTTATAGCATCAACTCATGATACAATCTTATTCTTTACTAATAAAGGAAAACTATACAGATTAAGAGGTTATGAGGTTCCAGAAGCAGGTAGAACAGCTAGGGGAACAGCGATTGTTAATTTATTAAGTCTAGATGCAGGAGAGAAAGTTTCAGCTGTAATACCAATTCAAAATTTTGCAGAAGGCAAGTACTTATTAATGGCTACTAAGAAAGGATTAATTAAGAAAACAGCCTTAGCAGAATATAATTCAGCAAGAAAGACAGGACTTCAAGGAATAACATTAAAAGAAGATGATGAATTAATAGGGGTACGTTTAACTGACGGAGAAGATAATGTAGTACTTGTTACAAAGAATGGTATGTGCATTACCTTTGATGAAAAAGAAGTACGACCAATAGGTAGAGTTTCTCAAGGGGTTATAGGAATTAGACTTGATGATGATGATGAGGTTATAGGAATGGAATCTATTATACCTGGAGGAAAAGCTACATTACTTGCAATTACTGAAAATGGATTTGGAAAGAGAACAGAACTTGATGAATATAGAGTGCAGTTACGCGGAGGAAAAGGTGTTGTTACATATAAGATAACTCCAAAAACAGGAAAAATAGTTGGGGTTAGAGTAGCTACAGATGATGAAGATGTAATGCTTATAACTGATACAGGAACAATAATAAGGCTAAAAGTTAAGGATATTAGTGTTTTAGGACGTTCAACACAAGGAGTTACATTAATGAGAACGACTGATGGTGGAAAGGTTGTAAGTATTGAAACATTAACACCAGAAATGGAAGAAGAATAAGTACATATATTACAGAAAACAAATAAAAAGACTAGCAAAATTTGAAGTGAACTACATTTAGTTTGCTTCAAAATTTGTTAGTCTTTTTTGTTGGAAAAAAATTATCCATAATATAAAAATATATAATCTTTATATT
Organism: uncultured Clostridia bacterium; assembly: GCA_944393735.1. Taxonomy (GTDB): domain Bacteria; phylum Bacillota; class Clostridia; order TANB77; family CAG-508; genus CAG-269. The sequence continues at coordinate 34,760 of CALYBE010000002.1, read as the reverse complement.
ATAGATAAATTTTAATATTACTTTTTTCTTAATCTTAAATCATCACCAAAAAAATAATAAATGTCGTAAAAACCTGCAATGCGAGAACCTATACGTTCTTCATAATTTCTAAAAAAACTATTAATATTCAAATTAGTAGAAATAATTGTTTTAGTAATTTTATTATTCAAATTTAATAATCGTGTATTTAAAATTGTAAATAATTCACTTAATTTCATACTATTTAAACATTCTGTTCCTAAATCATCAATAATTAATAAATCTGTTTCAAGGACATTTTTATAAAAATTGTCTTGTGTTGAAGTTTTATATTTATTAAATTTATTATCAATAACTGTTTCTAATAAAACAGGAGCAGTTTGATAAAAAACATTTTTTCCTCTTTTAATTAGTTCATTTGCAATACAATTAGACATAAAAGTTTTGCCTAAACCAGTATTACCAGTAAATAATAAATTATGATAATCTGGATTTTCAAAATTATCAATAAATTCAATACATTTTTCTTTTATTGATAGAATATTTTGTCTAGGCGAAAAATTTATGTTATACTTTTCAGGTTCAGGTTTATCCGAAAAAATATTAGGGTTGAATGTGTCAAAATTTTCTTTTTTTATATTAGAAATATTAGATTTATTATAAGAAATATCTAATAATTTCTGTTTTAAGCAGGAACAAATAGTTGAAGCAGAAGTTCCGTTTTGTATATAACCGGTGTCTTTACAAATATTACATTCATAATGTGGCTCAAGAAAATCGGAAGAAATACTATTCTCCTTAAATATATTTTCTTTTTCCTTTTTTAATTTTTCAACTTTTTGAGTCAAAGTTTCTATAGAATCAGAGCCACCAGACAATATGCTTTTTGCAGTATTTATTGCAGCAGAATTTAATTCATTTTCTATTTCTTGAAGACGAGGAATTCTCTCATATAATTCTTTTTTACGCAATTCTGCATCTTTTTCAGCCCTATGTTTTTTTTGCTCATATTCAGATAAGAGTGATGTTAATAATTCATTAGCCATTAAAATCTCCTTTTATATTTGTAATATTTGAAGCTGATTCACTTTTTAACAAATCATTTGAAGTGTTTGAAAAAGAAACTTGTTTATTTTGAGAAGAGGGTTGAGATGTTTGCATTCCCGAATTTGCATATAAGAATGACAAATTATCATATTGCCTTTGATCAAAAGAAGCTTTAGCAACTTGCTTTTCAAGACTTTTCTTATCTTTTCTTTGTTTTTCTCTTTGTTCAATAAAAGCATTAACTTCTGTAGGTGTTTTTAAATTTCTATCATGCCAATCTGTAATAATATTGTTAAAATATTCAAATGTTGTATTTGTTTTTAAAGTACTTCTCTTTAAAGCTATTTCAATTACATTTAAATCATATCCAAAATCTAAAACCCATTTTTCAATATATGCTTCTTCATATTGATTAATAGTAGTTTTGCCCAATTTTTTTGCAATGGTTTTCTTTATTTTTGTTAATTTTTCTTGTTTTTGATAATACAAATCTAAATCGTTCCAAGATTGTATCTTATTGCTTCCCCATGCTTCTGCAACTTTTTGTACATACTTAGGATGTAATGCAGAACGATTAAAACAATAATCAAAAAGTGCAATCATTACTTCATCATCAAAATTATATTTTGTGAACCATAAATCAATATCATTATACCAAGATGGCCCCATAATTCCAGAAAAATATGTATTGTTGATATGCTCTATGACTTTTGCACGAGCCTTATTTTTTGCAACATCTGCGACTTTTTCTGGAGAAGCAGTTAAATTTGGTTTGTATAATTTATGAAGAGTTGCTTCTTGTAAATTAGATACAATATATCCATTTTCTTTTCTAATAATTAATTCATTATTTTCTAGGTAAGCAATTGCTTCATTTAAGTCTTTAATTTGTAATGCAAGTTTTTTTGACATGTCATTTAATTTTATGTCTTTATCATATTTAGACAAAAAAAACATGTATAAATAAATCTTTACACAATTTGCTGGCATTTGTGGTAAGTATTCTGCGAAAAAGATGTCTGGTACAACCGTTTCGGAGAATAATAATGGTAGTTCGTGTTGCTCTAATTTCATTTTACTAATCCCCCCATAAAGTATTTGGTAAAATTATATCATTTATGGGGAGAAAATCAAGTGGAATTTGAAACTTTTTTATATTATTATCTGTTATATTTTAAATAGAAATTGCTTAAAGAGTCTACAATAAAAGATTATCATGGTAATAAAAATGAATAAATAATATTTATAGTTTAAAACAAATTTGCTAACCAATTTTCTTGTATAAATATAGTTTTGGTTTCAATATATATTTTATCAAATATTTTAACACATAAATTATAGGTTCTCCATTAAAGCCAACTAAGCTAAATAATGTTATAGGGAAGCAAAAAGAAATCAACAAAAATATTTTTATATTCCAATCTGTAAATAATAATTGAAGAATTCCAAAAATAACTACATACCATACAACATTGAAAATTGCAGTAGAGTAATCAATAACTCCAAAGATTTTATTCTTAAAATTATAGTTTTGTGGAATTATAAATTTCAAAATCTCTCCTCCTTAAAGTAAATAAAATGTTATTTTTTTAAAAAGTTATTCACATTTTGTGAGAAAGTTGTGGATACTCCACCAATAAAATCTCGTACAAAAGAATTTGATTTTATTAATGCATAAATTGCACCAACATAAATAAATTTTGTAATTAAATTACTAGATGAATAATCCATTGAAAATAAAATTAATAAAACAATAGCAACAATTATTTGTATAAATAATAATGAAAATAAATTTTTAAACCAAGATTTAAAAAACCAAGAAGTATTTTGTAAAATTAGTGACAAAATAGCAAAAGGAGTAAGCAAAATAAAAATTTTAATCATTACATATCTAAAAGAATATGTAAAAACTAAATTTAATAATGAAGTTGTAAGAGAAGCTTTAATTAATCCATCTAAGGAAAAAATATCTAAAGAAGAAGTATTTATTCCTATCGAATTATTAATTTCTAAAATTAATTCAGAAAAACAAATATTTTTATTAAATAATTCTTCTCCAATCCCTCTTATTGCAAGAGTAATATTAGAAGCAAAATATAATATTTCTTCTATAAAAAAATAAGAAAAATTAATACAAATGCCAAAAATTACAGATTTAAAAATAAATTGTGAAGGTGTTTCTATTTGACTATATGTAAAATGAGAAAATAAAAATTTAATTGCATAATATAAGAAAAATCCAAATAATAATGAGTTACAAATAAGTAAAATACCATTAGAAGCAGAAGTGCCTAAAATTCTTTCAAAAAATGAATCTGAAATTATATCTGAATTAATAAATGTAATATCATCAAGTATTCCATATAAATTATTATCAATTGAAGAAAATAAATTTTGAAAAATAGTATTAATTGTTTCAATTATTGTGGACGTTATAGAATTCGTCTGTGTTGAAATATTTTCCATTAATTCTCCTAACTAATTAAAGATTGAATTGCAGATAAAACAAGATCTGCAGCTAAAATAAATGCATAAGAAAATAAGGAGCCAGTAATTAGCTTTTTTCCAATTCTCATTTTTTCTTCATCTCCAAAACTAAATTTTCTCATAAGAGCTCCTGAACAAACGGCAACAGCTGCTGCAGGAGTGGATATTTTTATAATCCAGCCTTCTATATCTTCAAAAGCATCATTTAATTTTGTAACTAATTTTGGAGTCGCTCCAAAAACAGTTCCGGATAAAATAAATATTAAATAAAAAATTAAAATAAATGAAAATAAAATTTTTTTCATATAGACCTCCTTTTGTCACAAAAGTGACAATTATAATTTTTTTAAATTTTAAAATATAATAAAAAATATTTAAAAATTTTATTTTTTAAAATAAGGAAACATTTTTAATTTAGATGGTTTCAAAATATTAGTTCCATTAGATAAAAAAGTAAGACAAGAAAAAGTTTCTAAATCCTGGGTAAAAAAATTAGAGTCAAAAGTAAAATCCTTTTGTTTATAAGTATTTAAACTTTCTGTGATATTGGAATTTTGTGAATTTAAAGAATTTGTTATATAATTATATTTTGTTTCTCTGGCATTTTCTGAGATGGTTGAAGAAGTCATGGTTTTTTCTTCTTTGCCTAATTGCTTTTGAGCTTCTTCAATTGTAAAAATATCATCAGTTCTAAACCAAATTTTATTAATTAAATTTTGTATAATTACTTTTACAGCAGTTTCGTCTTTTAGTGTATTTTTTAACGAAGAATAACTTTGAGTAGAAACTATATTAATGCATTTAGCTTCACGGCTAAGAGAGAAAAAGTCTGCATCAGTTTTGGTAACATATTCAGCATATTCGTCACAAATAAAAGCAGATGGATGAACATTATTATGTGATAAATTATACATTATTTCTGCCTGAAAATCTAATTTTAAATAAGCAGCTATTATTTTTGAAAGATTTTTATATTCAGCAATATTCATATTTAAAACAACAATTTTCCCATGTGATAACATAGAACTAAAACCTTTAAAATTTAAATCATTTTTTGAAGCACAAAATATCTTTGAAATATTATAATCTGATACAAAAATATTTGTAATTCTTGTGATTTCAGATTTTAAAATTGATAAAGTTCTTGAATCTAAAGAATTAAATTCTTTTTCAAAAAAATCCAAGGCGGTATTTAATTCATATATCTGCTCATAAGAAAATTTATTTTCGCAAAATAAATTTCTTAATTTTTCAATTTTTGATTTATAATAATCAGGTTCAGTAATTAATTTATGTAATTCAATAAAAGTAACATATCCATTATTATATAACCTACAGAGTTTTATTGCCTCAGCTAAAATTTGTTCAGCTTTATCTAGCCAAAAAGATTCTGAATTATTTTCTGAAAATAATAATAAAATAGTTTTTAATCTATTTGCTAGAACACTTGCTTTTAAGTGAGGTTTGTGTAAAGGATTATATTTAATTTTTGAATTTAACCCTATTTCAATAATATCTTTTTCTATATTATATTTTTTAGCAAATTGTTTTACTTGTTTAAAATAATTTCCCTTTACATCTAATATTAAAATCGGAATTTTATTACTTGAGTTAATAGAATTGTATTTAATTAATTGTTCTGTAAAAGGATACATGGCAGAACTTGTTTTTCCTGTGCCTATTGTTCCTGTTATTAAAAAATTTTGATATAATCCTGATTCTGGCAAAATAATATCAGTATTTAAATTTATATCATGACCGATTAATAAATTTAATTTATAATTATTTTCGCTTGAATTTTCTTGTTCGTTATATAAATATTTAATATTATTTTTTGGACATTTTTCTTGATATAAATTAAATCTTGTTATATAAATATTTATTAAAATAATATTTGAAAAAATATAAAAAAATATAAAACTTATTTTTATGAAATTCCATAAAGCAGGATTATTGTAACAAATATCAAAAGGATTTAAGCTAAAAGTAATTATTATTTCATTTGAAGTATAAATTAAAAAAAATAATTTATATGCACAAAAACAAGATAGAAACAAATAAAAAAATATTAAAAATAATTTTTTTATAAAAATCACCATACCTTTCTAAAATTAAATTTAATAAAATTTGCTATAATCTAATAAACAATTATAATAATTAAATTAAAGTATTATAAAAAAATACAATAAAAAATAAATTATAAAATAAATATTTTAAATTAATAATTATTTAAAAATAAAAAAAATAAAAATAAAACAACAAAAAATAATAAAATAAAAAATAAATAATAAAAAATAAATAATAAATAATAAATAATAAATAATAAATAATAAATAATAATTAATAATTAATAATTAATAATTAATAATTATTATAAATAAAATAATTAAATAAATTATTTAAATTTTTGGGTATTATTTTTTTGTGAAATTTGTTTTTTTAGATTTAACTTTGAACCTTGCAAATTATGAAATAATTTAATATCAAAAAAAGTATAAATTGAATATAAGGTAATAAAAAGATTAAAAATATAAATTACAAAAAAGATATTTACTAATTTTGAAATACTATCACCACCTAATCGTAAACATAATACAACAAATTTTTAAATTTGTCTATACTTTTTTTAAAATTTGTGATAAAATATTTTATATGCACTTTTTTATAATGAATTTGTAATAATAATCTTATAAAGAGGTAGAATAATAAAGAAAGGAAAAATGAATATGAAATTTAATAAAGATACAAAAATAGGAGAAATCCTAGAGGTTGCTCCAGAGAAAGCAGACATACTAATTGAATGTGGTATGCATTGTTTAGGTTGCCCAGCATCACAAATGGAAACATTAGAAGAAGCATGTGATGTACATGGAATAGATGTAGAAGAAGTAGTTAATAAACTTAACGAAAACTAGAAATGTAATTGCTTTCCACTATAAAAAAGATATAAATTAGTAAAAATTATAGTGGAAAGCAATTAAAAAAACAAAAAACAAAAGAAAAATACATTTTTGATAAATTTTTTGAAAAATTTATCAAAAATGTATTGACAAATGCTTTTAAATGTTGTATTATATATAAGCATTGTTCAGTACAAGCATACGGGCTATTAGCTCAGGTGGTAGAGCACTTGACTTTTAATCAAGTTGTCCCGCGTTCGAGTCGCGGATAGCTCACCAATGAATTCTAATTTGAAATATAATTAGAATTCATATATTTATATGGCCCCGTGGTCAAGCGGTTAAGACACCGCCCTTTCACGGCGGAGTCATGGGTTCGATTCCCGTCGGGGTCACCACAATGCCACTTTAGCTCAGCTGGCCAGAGCACCGCACTTGTAATGCGGGGGTCCCCAGTTCGAATCTGGGAAGTGGCTCCATAAAGGTCGATAGTTTTGAGGATACTCTTAATTATCGGCTTTTTTTGTTGAAAAAATAAAAATTATATCAAAAACTTTATGAAACAAAATATTGCAATTAAGCTTTATCAGCTATATAATTATAAAAAGAAGAAGATATCATTTGTAAAGAGCAGATATCAGCTAAAAAAGGAGCAAAAAAATGGAACAAATAAATAATAGAATGAATAATACAGAAAAAGTAGTTTTAGTAACAGGAGCCTCAAGGGGAATAGGAAGAGAAATTGCCAAAACCTTAGCAAATAAAGGATACAAAGTAATTGCAGATTATAATAAATCTGAAGAACAAGCCAAAAGCTTAAAACAAGAAAACGAAAATATAGAGATTTTCAAAGCTGATGTATCAAAAAGAGAAGAAGTACAAGAAATGGTTAAATTTACATTAGAAAAATATAAAAAAATAGACGTATTAATAAACAATGCAGGCATATCAGAAAGTAAGTTATTTACAGATGTAACAGATAAAGAATGGGATAAAATGATAAAAAATAATTTATATTCAGCATTTTGTACAACTCAGGAAGTAGTAAAAAACATGATAACTAGAAAAGAAGGATGTATAATCAATGTCTCATCTGTTTGGGGAATGATAGGAAGTTCATGTGAATCAATATATTCAATTACGAAAGCTGGGATAGACGGCATGACAAAATCATTGGCAAAAGAGCTAGGCCCTTCTAATATAAGAGTAAATTCTATAGCGCCAGGCATTATAGATACAGATATGAATAAATGCTATAATAATGATGAAATAGACGATATAAAAAATGAAATTCCACTTGAAAGAATAGGAAAAACGATAGATATAGCAAAATGCATAAAATGGCTAATTGAAGATGAGTACACAACAGGACAAATAATTTCTATAAATGGAGGTTGGGTTATTACATAAAAATAAATATCTAACATTTTCAAAACTTTGATTTACGGAAATTTAACTATTTTTAGTTAGAATATAAAAGTTAGCCCCTAAATTTTTATATTCTAAAAATTTAGGGGCTATTATAAATTCAATTCCGATAATATTATTCTTCATTAGTAGCTTTTTTTCTATAATTTCCTGAAATTATTTTTGGAAGATATGTAATTATTTTATATACAGCTAAGCGAATTTTTTTACTCCATATATAAGATTTTCTTAACTTTCTGGCAGTTCCTAGAGAAACTGGTTCATCATCTAAAACAATTAATTCAACAGGCTTTTTCTCAATATTAAATACATAATTTTTTCCTTCATTATTATCCCATTCACCTTTTTCATTGCAGAAACAAAAATTAAATGTATCGAAAGAACCTAATTCAATTTCTGTTTGGAATCCTAATTCAGTTTTTTCCATAGGCACATTAGTAACATTTTCCCAATTAGCTCCAAAGCCATAATGAATAGAAACATTTTCAGACCCATCTTGAAAAAATCTACCTGTATAAGATATTTTTACTTTACTATTTTCAACTAATTTATCTGTATTAAAAAATATATTTTTTGTTAATTCCATTCTAAAAACTCCCTTATCTTTTGATATACTCTATTATAATATTAAATTTTACAATATTCAAGTGTTTTTGTAAAAAAAATGTAAAAATTTTTTGAAAAGAAAGAGTCAAATATTCAAACTATAAAATTAATTTTATGGAACAAAAACAAAACGAAAAACATATAGATAGATTAGCTATGTAAACAGTTATAAATATTAGGCTAAAGAGTCATTTATAAGAGCCCCAAATACGTTAAAATAATAAGCAAGGTTTTTATTAAAAGAATTGTCAAAAAAGAGAAAGTATGGTATTATAATATTATAGGGAAAAAGCAAAAAAAATAACTCAAAATCAGTTCCTAAAATCATATTTTACAGGAACAAACACTAAATAAAAAATAAAAGGAGTTTGTATATGGATAAAATAAACCAAAACACAGAAGAACCAAAAAATGGTAACATTCAGGTTCTAGAAAAAGAGGTAGAAAATACCGAAAAAGAAACAAAACAAAAAAACGAAGAAAAAGAACATGAAATAAAAATACCGAAATATCATAGCAAATTACAAATAGCAGTAATAATAATAATATCAATATTATTGCTTATATTAATTTTTTCTACAATATTTGCATTAGTAAATTTAGGAAACAAAAAAATAATAAAAGGAATATCTATAGGTAATCAAGATGTAACAAATTTAACTGTTGAAGAAGCTAGCGATATGCTTAATCAAATAGTTGAACAAAAGAAAGAAAATACTATTATCATAAAATACGGGGATTCAGAAACTCCAATTACATATGAAGCATTAGATGTACAATTTCAAACAGGAGATGCTATAAAAGAAGCATATGAAGTTGGTAGACAAGGCAACATATTTAAAAGGAATTTTGAAATATTAAATACATATATTAAAGGAAAACAAATCAAATTAAATGCAACTTTTGATAAAACAACAATAGATCAAATAATCCAAAATATAAATAATAGTATTGAAGGTGCAGTCATACAGCCAAGCTATTATATACAAGACGATAAATTAATTATTGTACCAGGAAAAGAAGGACTAAAAGTTAATGAAAATTTACTTAGAGTTGAAATACAAAATTCATTAAGCCTAACTGCTGAAAAAGAGCAGGTGATTGAAGCGCAACTAATTTCAACAAATCCTGAAAAAATAGATATTGAAAAAATACATAGTGAAGTATATAAAAAAGTACAAGATGCATATTACACAACAAACCCATTTGTAGTTTATCCGGAAGTTGATGGTGTTGATTTCGATGTAGATAATGCGAAAATAATAATAAACCAACAAAAAGACCAATATGAAATTCCGCTAATTATAACAAAAGCAACAAAAACTGTAAAAGACATCGGAACAGAAGCTTTTCCAGACTTACTTGGAACATGTTCAACAAACTATAATGCAGGAGATACAGATAGAACAACAAATTTAAAACTGGCAGCAGAGAAAATAAATGGAACAGTATTATTACCAGGAGAACAATTTTCATTTAATGCAACAGTTGGAGAAAGAACTGAAGCAGCAGGATTTAAAATGGCAGCTACATATTCAAATGGCCAAGTTGTAGATGGACTTGGCGGAGGCATTTGCCAAATATCATCAACATTATATGATGCAGCTGTATTTGCAAATTTAAAAATAGTAACAAGAAGAAATCATCAATTTGTAACATCATATCTACCAGGAGGAAAAGATGCAACAGTAGTTTGGGGTTCACAAGATTTCGAATTTGCTAATTCAAGAAAGTATCCTATAAGATTAACAGTAACTGTAAGTGGAGGAACGGCTACAGTTCAAATATGGGGAGTTAAAGAAGAAGTAGAATATGATATAACAATAGAATCACAAAAAGTTGCAACAGTTCCATATACTACTGAATATATTGATGATCCTACATTACCAGTAGGAACAGAAATTGTTAGTCAACATGGAACAAATGGAAGCAAATATAAAGCATATAAAGTAATGAGACTAAATGGTCAAATTGTTTCAAGAACATTACTATCAACAGATACATATAATGCTATGAAAAGAATAGTTAGAGTAGGAACAAAAACAGAGTAGTGTTGAAACTAAAGTAAAACAAAAAATATTACAAGATAATGTAATTTGTAATGTCTTAAAAACAAAGATTATTTTACAGCTCAGACATAATTTTGTAGAAAAGTCCCGATTTAAGTTTACGTCATACTAAATTTTAACAAAATAATCTTGTAACTTGAAAAAAAGAGTTCACAAATATTGACAAGTGAACTCTTTAGTATTATAATAACAATGTTACAAGTTACTTATTTTAAAATTGAAAGGTTTTTAATATAAAATAAGCTATAAAAACCGTATAAATAAGTGCTGTTAATAATAAATGCACCATTAGCTCAGTTGGTAGAGCAGTTGACTCTTAATCAAATGGTCGGAGGTTCAAATCCTCTATGGTGCACCAAAAAATATTAAAAGTTGAGGTAAAAACATAATAAGTTTTACCTCAACTTTTTTGCGTATGAAAAATCAATATTTTGATAATGTAAAACCAATTGCCCTAGTAAAATCACAAAATTTTAATTATGTTAGAATGTAATACAAAAACTTCAAAACTATAAAAAAATGAATCTGTTCATAAAGAAATACATATATATTTAGCAAGAATCTAGGGAAATAGAATATTTGAAGAAAAAATTATGTAAAATTGAGTAAAAATTGTTGAAATTAGGAAATAAATGTGATAAAATAGAAAAGGTGATTTTATTAGGGAGGTAAAGGTTTTATGAGAATTATAAATAAAATAATTTCTGTAATAATTATTATAATGATTTTAGCAGGAAACTTTACAATATTAGGAACAGAATTAATAAGTTATGCTGTAAGTAATACAGCAGTAAACAATATAGAATTTTCAGCAAACTTTATAGATGAAAACGGAGATAAAATAAATAAAATATATCAAAGCTCGAGAGATACGAGCTTAAAGTTATGTCTAAGCATTGCAGTAAAAAATGAAGGATATTTTAATGGAGCTATAGAGCTTAAAAATAGCAACTTTAAAATAAAAGATACAATTCTATCAGATGCAATAGCAAGCATAGAAGGAAACACTATAAACCTAAAACAAATAAGTAATGGCGAAACAGTAAACATTGAATTAGAAATAGAACTATTAGAGCAAGACAGCATTTCCGTAGATATGTTAACAAAAACTTCAACATTAAACTTAACTGGAACATATGTACAAGAAGAAGCAAATGAAGTAAAAGTCGATATATCAAAAGAAGTTACATTAAACATAGTATTAGACAAAGAAGCACATGTTGAACTTGAAACAAAAATAATTACAAACAAGGTATTAGAAGTTGACGGAGAAAATAAAAGAGTTGTTCAAATATTAATAAAATCTAGATTAACAAATAATGAATACCCAGTAAAACAAACCATGATTGATGTAACTACACCAACTCTAAATGAGCAAAAGCCAGAAAAAATTGAAGTACTTTCATTAGGAACACAAGCAACAAATGGAGAAAACTCAAAAGTTCTTAGCAATGCAGTAAAAGATGACGGAGATGTTCAGATAATAGTAAATAACGAGCCAGATGCAAACAATGAAATCAAATGGAATAAAGATAAATATGATACATTTGTAATAACATATATTTATTCTCAAAACACAAATATAACAGAAAACACGAATGTAACAGAAAACACAAACGTAACAGAAAACGCAAATACAGCAGAAAACACTAATAGTATAGAAATGCAATCAGTAAATGTTGAGACACAACCAAAAACTGCAGAAACAGAAACAACTAGCACAAATATACAACAACAAACCAATATAGAAACAGAAACAAACAGCATAGAAAAACAAGAAACAAACACAAATCCAAATATGATAGAAATAGAAACAATCTCAACAATAACACTATATAGTCCAACTGAACAAATACTTACAGCAAGATCAACAAACAGAAACTTAAACCAAGAATTAGACAATATAGTAATGATAAACGAAAATGCTTCTGTAGAAGAAATATATAAAGGACAATTATATGCTAATATAAATGCAACAAATAAAAAAGACATAGAATATGAAAAAACAACAACATTATATGTAACAAGTGCAAACATATTAGAACAAATAAACATTGTCGAAGGTTCAGAAAATTTCGTAACAGGTACAGAAGAATTTTTTGCAAACAGTAAATTCATACAAACAAAAATAAACAAACAAAAAATGTTAGAAATCTTAGGGGAAGAAGGAAGAATTACAATAGAAGCAAATGGAGAATATCAAGTTATAGACCAAAATACAGAAGCAGATAAAGAAGGAAACATTGTAATTACTTATAACACTCCAGCAACAGAAATAAAAATAACAACAACCGAGCCAAAAACAGCAGGAATATTAGAATTTATACATACAAAAGCAATAGGAGAAAATAATTATACAAGAGAACAATTAAAATCAATAAATTCCATGAAAAGTACGGTTACAGTACAAGGAATGCAAAACAATCAAATAACATCAGAAAATTCTAAAGACAGTTCAATTAAGCTAAATGAAACAATCACAAAAGCAGAATTAACAGTTGATAAAAACAATTTATCAACAATGCAAGAAAATGATGTAAGCCTAGGAATAAAACTAATAACAGAAAATGAACAATATGATTTATACAAAAATCCAGTAATAAAAATAAAATTACCAGATGCAGTGGAAAGTGTACAATTAAAAAATGCAGATAAGCTGTATGCAGAAGGATTCACAATAAAAGTACAATATGATACAGTTCAAAAAATAATAATACTAACATTAACTGGAGAACAAACAGAATACCCAACAGTATCAGCAACACAAATATATTTACAATTAGACTTAAGCATAAAATTATCAAAAATAGCACCAAAAACAACAAGTAAAATCATTATGGAATATACAAACGAAAATGCAACAAACTACTACAATACAGGAGCAGAAGGCTCAGAAACAGCAAATGCAGGAATAGTAGAACAAAGCATAGGAATCTCATCACCAAGTGGATTATTAAAAATTTATGATGTAGATGTAGATGAAAATTCAAAAATTGAAGTACCAAACTCAAGCAACAATAATACGGAAAGCAATCAAGAAAGCGAAATAGAAGAAAATGCAACTATCAGAATACCAAAACAAGCAACAGAAGAACAAATTAAATTTAATATAGCTTTAGTAAATAATACTGATGAAAATCTTAAAAATGTTAGAATATTTGGAACAATACCAACAAGCGAAAATTCAATCGAAGGAAAAGTAAACACATTTGCTACAGAATTAACAGGAATAACAGCAGAAAATGCAATAACCTATTATACACAAAATGAAAATGCAACAGCAGATGTAAGTAAAGCAGAAAATGGATGGACAACTGAACTAAGTACTTTAAAAAATGTAAAATTATTCCTAATAGTATTAACAGAACTAGAAAAAGAAAGCAATTATTTAATGAGTTATACTATAAAACTACCACCAGAAATTGCTGGAGACTTAGAATCAAGCACACAATATAAAGTAATTTATGACACAGAAACAAATACTGATATAGAAAGCACTTCAAGAAAAATAACTTTTGTGACACCAACAGAAATAAAAATGAATGCAACATTACAAGCAGAGGTAGGAGAAAATACATTAAAAACTGGGGACACAGTAAAAACAGGAGAAGTAATAAAGTACACAGTATCTGTAACAAATAACAGCTTACAAACCTTAAACAATGTAGTACTAAAAGGAACAGTCCCAGAAGGAGCAGTACTTGTAGAACCAGAAGCAGATTATGCATATACAGAAAGCTCATATTATGTAGAAAGACCAGAAATAACTCAAAAAGAAATAAACATTCCATCATTAAAAGTTAATGAAACATACATCATGCAATATGAAGTAAGAGTAAAACAAGGAACTACAGCAGATATAACAAGTAATGCAATAGCAACATGTGAAGAAACAAGTGTAGAAACAAACACAATAACAAACAAAGTAGAACCTTCAAACATAAGAGTTACAATAAAAAGAATGGTAGACCAAACATTTGACTTAGCAGCAGGAGAATTAATGCAATACTTTGCATATGTAGAAAACTTATCAGATACAGCCATTCAAAATGTAAAAATGGAATTAAAACTATACAATGTAGAAATTACGGAAATCTATTATAATGGAGAAACAATATCTGCAGACAACATAGTATTTGATGAAATACCAGCAAATAGTAGTGTAGGGATTGAAATCTATGGAAACATAACAGACGAATCTAATGAAATATATGCAGTAGCAAATGTAATATATAATAATGAAACATATAGATCAAATAAAAGTATAGACAAATTATTAAATACAGATGCAAAAATAACAATGACAAGTCCTCAAGACAATGCATACATTCAAGAAAATGACACTGTAGAATATTACATTACAGTTGAAAATCTAGGAGAAAAAGAAAGTGTTATTGAAATAAGAGATGAAATTCCACAATACTTACAAATAGTAGAAATGGATGAAAACGGAACACCTATATTACAAACAACAAATCCAGACAAAGCAGAAACATATGTAGAAGAAATTGCAAACTCAATTTCACATAGAGTTACAGTACCAATTCAAGGAAAAGCAGAAATAAAAATAATTACAAAAGTAAAACCAATTACTGAAAGTTTTGATACAAAAACAATAACAAATCAGGCAACAGCATATGTTCACGAATTCAAGAAAAGCGTCTCAGAAGAAGTAGTACACATATTAAAAGGTGCAACAATAGAAGACATAAAAAACATTATAACAGGAGTTGCATGGCTAGATGAGAACTACAATGGAGAAAAAGATGACGATGAAAAACTTCTAAGTGAGATTACAGTTAGATTATATGATGTCTCAAAAGATGATTATGTAAGAAATGAAACAAAAAATATAATTGAAGCAGTAACAAACGAAAATGGAGAATATGAATTCGAAAAAATTCCGGATGGAGAATATATTGTATTATTTGAGTATGACACAGAAAAATATGAACCAACAATATATCAAAAAAATGATGTAACAACAAGTAAAAATTCAAAAGCAATATTAAAAAATATAACTATAAATGGAGAAGAAATGCTTTATGCCGTAACAGATACTCTAAAAGTACAAGGCAATGTAACAAATATCAATATAGGATTAAGAGAAAAACATATATTTGACTTAGAGCTAAACAAATTCATAAGTAAAATAACAGTTCAAAATGACAGAGGAGTAAAAACATATAATTATGATAGTTCTACATTTGAAAAAGTTGAAATTGCAGCAAAACAACTAAGTAAAACAAATGTAATATTAGAATATACAATAGATGTAAAAAACACAGGAGAAATTTCAGGATATGTAAACACTATAGTAGACTATCTTCCAAATGGATTAACATTCAGTTCTGAATTAAATCCAGACTGGTATTTAGCAGATGGTAAATTATATACAAACCAATTAATGAATTACAAACTAGAACCAGGTGAAGAAAAAGAAGTAAAAATAATATTCACAAAAACAATGACAAATGATAATGTAGGACTAATAAATAATAGAGCTGAAATATATGAAGCTTATAATGATTATGGAATAAATGACATAGACTCAATAGCAAATAATGCATTAAATGAAGAAGACGATATAGGCTCAGCAGATGTTTACATTGCAATAAAAACAGGAGGAGAAACAATAATTATGACAATAGCATATATAATTCTAGCAGCAATAAACATTGGTTTAATATTATTTGCAGTAAGAACAATCCACAGAAAGTATTAATAAAAAAAGAAGGGAGGTCTAACGAATGAAAAATATAAAAATATTAATAATTACAATATTAATATTTATTGGAATTTTATCAGTTAATATGAATACAACAATATATGCAGCATCATATACAGACACATCATTCAATATAGGTGATACAATACCAGTAAGTACATATGTTTTAGATTCAAGTAGTACAATGTATTGTGTTCAATATGAAAACCATGTACCTTCAGATAAATATATTAATTATAGAGTAGAACAATATGTAAAAATAGAAGGATATAAAGCAACAACATCAAGTGGTGGAACATGGAGCTCACCACTTAATGGACAATTAGCAGCATTACTTGCAGGAAGTGCAACAAAATCAGGAACAGGCTACGGAAAAACAGGTAGTAACGGATATTATACATTACCACAAAAAGGATTATATGGACTATGGAATACATGGGTAGATAATTCACAAGGTAATATATCATCTTCATGGAAAGGCTCTAAAAATAGTCAATATACCGATACAACAACAGCTTTAAACTTGGCACGATCTGAACAAGATAAAGGATATTCTGTTACAATTTATTTATTAAGATATCAAAAAGAAGGAGCTTGGCAAAGATTAATAATAGTAATACCAGGAAAACAAACACCTCCAGAAGACACACCACCAGATACTCCAGACATTCCAGATGTTCCACCAACTACTCCAGACGTTCCAACAACAGGAGATGGAAGCGGAAATGTAACAATTTCAGGATATGTTTGGGAAGATGAATTAGGTGGAAAATCAAATGTTGGAAACAACCAAATGGATTCTGGAGAAAAAAGACTTGAAGGAATAAAAGTTTACTGGAAAAGTGCAGCAGGAACAATATTAGCAAGTACAACAACAGATTCAAATGGCTATTATGAAATGAAATACCAAATTGTAATAAAAAACCATGAATATGAAGTTGATCAATTTACATACAATTTAATAAACACTTCATATGTACAATTTGAATATAATGGATTTGAATATACTACTGTAGCCGTAAATACACAAGCAACAAATACATCAAAAGCTATAGAAAATGTAACAGAAAGAACAAAATTAGACAACGAATTTGATGAAATATCAAATCAAGGAGTTATAGATGAAGGAAACACAAAATACAATTTAAAATACAATATAGCAGATGGAGCTGCAACAGTTGATATTGAAAATTCAGACTTAAAAAATGCTTTAGTTTCAGCTTCAACACAATCAACACTATTATCCTTACTAGACAATTATTCAACATCATCTAAAAGTGGAACAATATATTGTCATGAACATTGCTATAGCGGAAGTAAAGGAACACATTTTAGATATTTTACATTTCAAAATATATTAGGAGTTACAATACCAATTCCTCATTATTGTAGTGATCCAGATTGTAATCCACTATTTGCATCACACTGTTTATCAGAAGGATTATATGAAGACACAGATACTTGGACAATAGAAAATGTAAATTTAGGACTAATAAAAAGAGAGCAACCAGACATAGCAATAACATCTGATATTGAAAAAGTAAGAGTTATAATGAAAGGTCAAGAATACACATACATATATGGTAACAGAGGAATTCAATCAGCAGAAGATGGTTTATTTGACTATAAAGTAAAATTCACTGATAAATATTCAATGACATATACAAGAGTTGTAAACCCAGCAGATATAGCATATGTAAATAAAGAAGGAACAGAAGATTTACAAGTATATGTAACATATAATATAGTAGTAAAGAACCAATCAAATACTTTACCAGTAATAGTAAAGCAAATAATTGATTACTATGATGATGATTACACCATTGTTTCATCAGGTTGGACAGATGTAGATTACAATTCTAATGAATATAAAGCAGCAACTACAGACATATTAAATGGAAAAACAATTGAACCAGGAAACCAATCAGAAATAATTTCAATAGAATTTAGAGTAAATGATAGTACTGTAAAAAGATTATTAACTGAAGATGCACTATTAAAAAATGTTTGTGAAATTTATGTATATTCAACACAATATGGAGCAAACACAATATGTGCAGAAGCAGAAACAGCAGCACAAAAAGGTAGAACAGGAAAACAATATGCAGGAATAGATATTGACTCAGCAGCAGGAGATGCAGTACCAGGAGATGTATCAACATATCAAGATGATACAGATATAGCACCAACATTCTTATTAATGAAAGATCCTAATTACAGAATAATCTCAGGAACGGTTTGGGAAGACACACAAACAAGTGAAAGCAAGGAAATTAATGAAAGATTAGGAGACGGAGTAAATAATGGAGAAAAAGGTGTAGAAAACGTAAAAGTAGAATTACTAAAAGTTAATGAAGATGGAACTACAGAATTAGCAAAACTATATTCTGCATTAAATGTAGCAACACCTGTTGATGCAGTAGTATATACAGACAGTAATGGAAATTATTCATTTGGTAACTTATTAACATTAGGAATTATAGAAGACAACTATATTATAAAATACACTTATGGTAATGACTCTAGTGAACTAGGTGGAAATGTTTCAAAAATTAACGGTTATGAAATAAATGCAAGAAACTATAAATCAACTATAATTACTCAAAATCCAATGGAAAACTTATTTAAAGAAACTGATGAAAATGACAAATGGCACCTAATAGCACCAGATAATGCATCTATTGCAATTGATGACTTAAATGAAAGATTAGCGATTGACTCATTAAATTATAGTACATTTAATGAAAAAGTTAATATGACAGCATATAGCAATTCATTTAAAGTACAGTTACAATATACAGTAGATCAAGTAGCACAAGTAGACCCAACAGGTGGAATATTTGAACATGAATTATCAATATTTGATTTTGGAATTATAGAAAGACCAAGAGAAGACTTAGTTATTGATAAAACAATAAGTAATATTAAAGTGGTTTTAGCAAATGGTCAAGTATTATTAGATGGAGACCCATATAATGAAGATTTGAATTATTTAGTTGCATTAGGACCAAAAGACTCTATAACAACAAGACAAGAATATAAAGAAAACAGAGATAGATTGATAAGAATTGAAATGGACACAGAATTAATGCATGATGCTAAAATTGACATAACATACAAAATAACATTTACAAATAATAGTGAAAAAGATTACGAATATGATTCTGTAATAGGAGGAAATGGAGATTATTACTATTATGGTGAAAATCCAACATATCTAATAAAACAATCAGCAGAATTAGTAGCAGACTATTTAGATTCAGAAGTAGTATTTTCACAAGAAAATGGAGACAATCCTGATTGGCAAATAATAAATGCTAATGAATTATATGTAGACTCTTCAGGAAATGAAAAATATTTAATTTCAGAAGGAACATATAAAGCACTCACAGAACAAAGCTATTCAGTATTGACAACTGAAAGTTTCAAAGAAGTTGGAATTGGAGAAAGTAAAACTATACCATTACATATATCTAAAGTACTTGCAATACAAGGAGACAGCTATGTATATGAAAATCATGTAGAGATTTTACAAATTAATGGAAAAATTGCAAGAACAATAGATAGTGTAAAAGACGACTCAAGAGAACAAGTTACTAAAACATATAAAACAGGTAACTACATACCAAGTCTAGCATCAAGAAAACTTAATACAGACATAAATAAAGAGCAACAAGGATTACACGAACAAGATGATGCAAGGATAGTAGTAAGAATAACACCACCAACAGGAATTTTAACAACAATAATTTATATAGTAATAGCAGTAATAGGATTAGCTGTATTAGTAACTGGAATAATATTTATAAAGAAAAAAATTCTTATAAAATAAAAATAATTATATTAAAAGCAGATTTAAGATTAGCTATACATTAGCAAATGTTAGAAAATCTTACATCTGCTTTTTTTTACATTGAACAAATTGACTGAAAGGAAATTTTAAAGTACAGAATAAATATTGGCAAGTTAGATGTATAAAATTATGTGAAAAACATGTAAATTTTTGGTGTCTAAAAAAAGCACCAAATATTGGAATTCCCTAGAAAAATTGTAAAAATAGGTCAAAAATTTAATAAAAATGTAATATTTTCTGAAAGTTGAATTTCCTTAAGGTAAAAGAAAAATGACTCAAAAAAGAGCTCCTACAATGTATTGAAATCAAAAAAATATGATGCTACAATTTAAATAAGTGCAAAAATTTTAGGAGGTAAAAAATTATGAGGACTATTAATAAAATAATTTCAATACTTATTATAGTCATGTTATTGGCAGGCGATTGCTGTGCCTTTGGCGCAGGATTGATAAGCTATGCAGCAAACAATGCAGCAACCGAAAATATCAAATTTTCTGCTAATTTTATTGATGAGAACGGCAATAAAGTCAATACAATTGATCAAAGCTCAAGAAATACGAGCTTAAGATTATCTGTAAGTATTGCAGTAGAAAATGAAGGATATTTTAATGGAGCAATTGAACTCCAAGATAGTAATTTTAAAATAAAAAATACTATTCTTTCTGATGCAATATCAAGTATTGAGGAAAATAAGGTTAATTTAAAACAAATAAACAATGGAGAAGCAGTAAACATTGAATTAGAAATTGAAGTACAAGAACCAGAAAGTATTTCAGTAGATATGTTAACAAAAACCTCAACATTAAAATTAACAGGAACATATATGCAATCAGAAGCAAAAGAATTAAATGTTGACCTTTCTACAAATGTTACATTAAAAATAGTAGCAGATGAAGAAATTAAAACTGAACTTGAAACTTCAATTATTACTAATAAGGTAATGGAAGTAAGTGGAGAAAATAAAAGAGTAGTTCAAGTATTAATAAAATCAAGAGTATCTGGAAATGAATATCCAGTAAAACAAACTACAATTCAATTTTCTGCACCAGTTTTAAGTGACCAAAAACCAGAATCAATTGAAATGTTTTCATTAGGAACACAAGCTACTAATGGAGAGGGAGCAGGGGCTGTTAAATATTCTGACGGAGAAACTGAGGAAAATACAGAAGAAACATCTACAACAGAAAATCAAACAGTAGCAACAGAAGAAGAAATAGATGAAAACGACAAATTACAAATCGTATTAACAAATGAACCAAATGAAAATATAATAACATGGAACAGAAATAAATACGATTCATTTGTAATAACATTTATTTACGATGAAACAGTAGATGCAACAAAAGTAGAATTTGAAGCAAACTCAGAAATTTCACTATATGATCCATATAATACAGTTCTTACTGGAAGAGCTTCATATGGAATTGAAAATCAAGAATTAAATAATATAGTAATGGTAGAAGAGGATTCACATATAGATGAACTTTACAAAGGACAATTATATGCAAATGTAAGTGCAACAGACAAAAAAGATATTCAATTTGAAACAACAACAACAGCATATATAACAAATGCAAACACAATAAATAGTTTAATAATAAATGAAGGTGCAGATAAATTTGTAACAGAATCTGAAGAACTTGAAGCAAATGTTAAATATATAGCAACAAAAATAAACTATGTAAATTTATTTACAGTTTTAGGGACAGAAGGTTCATTAACAATAGATGATGGTGTAAATACAATTGTTGTAGACAAAACATTAATTACAGAAAATAAAGTAACACCTACAGCTGAAGGAGATATATATGTATATTACCCAGAAAATACAACATCATTAAACATTATGGCCTCAGCACCAGTATCTGCAGGAGTAATTGAACTTACACAAATAAAAGCAATAGGATCAAATGACTATACAAAAGAACAATTAAAAGCTGTAACTTCAATGAAAAATACAGTTACTGTACAAGGACTTAAAGATAATCAACCAGTAGTAGAAACTTCTGGTGATTATGAAATAAAAATGAATGACACAATTACAAAAGCTGAATTAACAATAGATAAACAATATTTATCAACAATGCAAGACAACAATGTAATTATGGGTATTAAATTAGTTACAGAAAATGAACAATATGATTTATATAAAAATCCAGTAATAAGAATTCAACTACCAGATGCAGTTGAAAGTATAAAATTAAACAATGCAGATAAATTATATGCAGAAGGATTTACAATAAAAGCACAATATGACACAAAAAATAAAGTAATAATATTAACTTTAACTGGAGAACAAACAGAATATACAAGTGTTTCTGCAACACAAATATATCTACAATTAGATTTAACATTAACATTATCACAAACAGCACCAAAAGCAACAAGTAAAATTACAATGGAATATACAAACGAAAATGCTACAACATACTTTGGAGGAACAACTGATAAAGGAATAGTAGAACAAGATATAGGAATATCATCTCCAAATGGATTATTTAAAATATTCAATATTGAAGTAGATCAAAATTCAGGAATTAGTGTTGTGCCTAAAGAAACAGATTCATCATCAACAGGAGAAGAAGATGAGAACATAATAAAATTAGAACAAGATGCAAATGTATATGTACCAGCAACAGCAACAGGAATTGAAATACCTTTAAACCTAGCTTTAGTAAATAATATTGGTGAAAAAATGACTAATGTTAAAATATTAGGAATACTACCTACAACAGGAAATACAGTAGATGAAAATGAAAACACATTTGCAACAAAATTAACAAATGTAACAGCAGAAAATGCAACAATATATTATACAGAAAATCCAAATGCAACATCAGATATAAATGATGCAAATAATGGATGGACTACAAATATAAATTCACTAACAAATCCATCATTATTCTTAGTAGTATTAAATGAATTAGATGTAGAGAGCAATTATATAATGAGATACACAGTCCAACTACCAGATGTAATTGACCCAAACTTAATTTCTGCTACAATATGTTCTATAACATATGATACAGAAACATCAAATAACAATAGCACAGAAACAAGAACATTTACATTATTAACACCAACAAAAATAGAAATGGAAACAACATTAACAGCAACAGTTGGTAATGACACATTAAAAGATGGAGACACAGTAAAGGTTGGAGAAGTAATAAAATATAAGATGGCAATAAAAAACATAGGAGAGAGACAAATTAAAAATATTACATTAAAAGGATTAGTTCCAGAAGGAACAGTACTTGTAGAACCAGAAGAAGATTATGAATTAACAGACACAACTTATTACACAGAGTTAACAGATGTAAAAGAAAAATCAGTTACAATCACATCATTAGATGCAAACCAAACATATGAAGTAGAATATGAAGTTAGAGTAAAAGAAGCAACAGCTAATACAATTTCTAACACAGCTACTGGTGAATGTGAAGGTACAACAGTACAAAGTACCCCAATTCAAAATAAGATAGAAAATTCAAATATAAGAGTAACAGTAAAGAGTGCAACAATTAATGATAAAATAGCAAATACAAATATGACATATTATTTATTTGTTGAAAATTTATCAGGCGAAGAAGTTAGAAACTTAAAATTATCTACAGTTTTTGAAGGAGTAGAAATAGACACTATAAACCACGAAGGAAACTTAAGTAGTGAAATTAGCTCAGAAATTAATATAGAATCACTTCCAGCAAATGGAGTAACATATTATACTATATCTGGAGTAATTAAAGAAGATGCTAATGAAATAAACGCTTATGCAACAATAGAAGATGAAAATGGACAAAAATACAGATCAAACAAAGTAACATTTGATGTATTAAAACCAGATATTTCTATAACATTAAGCAGTCCTACAGAAAATTCTTACATAAAACAAGAAGAAACAGTAGAATATTACATAACAGTAGAAAATACAGGAGATGTAGTATTAGAGAATGTAACAATAACAGATACTCTTCCTCAATATCTTTCAGTAACAGAAATATATGCTAATAATGAAAAGTTAGATGATACTTATTTAACAAGTAATACTTTTTCTTATTTCACAGATTTACAAAAAGGACAAAGTGTAGAAATAAGAATTGTAGCTAGAGCAGTTAATATAGCTGGAATGGATTTTGAAACCATACCATTTACAAACAGTGCAACAGTAAGTGCAAATGAAATTCCAGAATCAAAAACAACTGATGAAGTAACACATATATTACTTCCAGAAAGATTAGATCCAGATGATGAACAAAATCCAGGTGGAAGCGCAGGTGAGAATCCAGGAGGAGAAACAGGTGAAAACCCAGGAGGAAGTACAGGAGGAAACACTGGAGATGACACAACAAATCCAGGTACAGGAAATACAGAAACTTATATAATAAGTGGTATTGCTTGGATAGATGAAGATATGAATGGAGAAAGAGATTCAAATGATCCAACTTTAAGTGGAATAACAGTTAGACTTTATGATGTTTCAACAAATAATTATCTAAAAGATAGTGATGGAAACATTATAGAAAAAACAACAGATGAAAATGGTAATTATACATTTACAGAAGTTCCAAGAGGACAATATATAGTATTATTTGAATATGATATGAATCAATTCGAATTAACAACATATGAGAAACCAGGTGTAAATGAAAGTAGAAATTCAAATGCTGTATTAAAGAATATTAATGTAAATGGTGAAGAATTACTATATGCAGTAACAGATACAATAGATTTACAAAATAACATAGCAAATATAAATATTGGACTAAAGAGAAAAGTAAATTTTGACTTAGAATTAAATAAATATATTACAAGAGTAACAGTTCAAAATAGTCAAGGAACAAAAACAACAGATTATGACAATGAAACATTTACAAAAGTAGAAATTGCTGGAAAACAATTAAAAGGTTCTTTAGTAATTCTTGAATACACAATACAAGTAAGAAATACTGGAGATGTTGCAGGATATGTAAGCAGTATAATAGATTATTTACCAAGTGGATTAACATTCAGCTCAGAATTAAATAGTGATTGGTACATACTTGGAGATAATTTATATACAAAGAAATTTGAAAATGAAATAATAAATCCAGGAGAAACAAAAGAAATAAAATTAATATTAACAAAAACAATGACAGAAAACAATGTAGGATTAATCAACAATAGAGCAGAAATATACGAAGCATATAATGAATATGGAACTTTAGATATAGATTCAACATCAAACAATCAAATAAATGGTGAGGATGATTTAGGTTCAGCAGACGTATATGTTGGAATAAAAACTGGTGCAACAGTAATAGCTTATATAATTATAGCTATAGTAAACATTGTACTTATAGGAATAGCAATTAGATTAATAATTTCTAAGAAAGAAATTTCTATAACAAATTCTAAGGAAAGGAGGTAGTTCTCTATGAAACGATTAAAACTATTTTTAGCATTTATCATAATGTTTTTTGGAATATTGATATTTGGCAATAATCAAAATTCATATGCAGCTATTTATTCTGGTGGACATCTAAGTGGGTCATCTTCAGTTGGTACAACTTTAAATGTAAGTTATACAACAACAATGCTAAGAACAAGTGATGTATATTGTGTATCAAGAGGAGTACATATAACTTCTGCAGATAACCATAAATATACAGTATATGGATACATTAATATTAATGATGATGACCAAACAATACATATTTATACTTTAGAAAGTAGTGGAAGAGTTGCATATAACCCTAGACCTTATAGTACTTATAGTGAAAGTGATTTATTAGGAATAAGAATGCTAGGAGCAGCAAGTTTACAGATTAATAGTAGTTGGACTTTAGGACATAAAGTAGGTGGAACAGCAAATGGATCTTATACTAAAGCACAAAAAATGATATATAAATTGTGGGAAGCAAATATAGGTAAGATAGTTAGCTCATCTGCATGGAACTATAAAGGAAATGAATCAGTATCATATTCATCATCAGATTACAATGCCTTAAAAGAATTTGTTGAGACACACAGTATTGATGTAGATATATACTTCTTATCTGATAGTTCTGGTAAATATACACAATGGCAAAACTTAATTGTTGCATATGGTACATTTAAAGACAGACCAGGAATTAAAATTAGAAAAGTAATAGACTTTACAAACTTATCAAGTTTACTTACTAAAGAATCAGTAATTCCACAAACACTTGATATAAATGTATTAGACAAATCAACAGGAGAATTAGTTGGAACAGCTACAATAAAAAAATCAGATTTTAAACAACAACAAGATGGAACGTATATGGCAGAAATAACCTTCTCGGGTATAAGTGAAGATGATGTAAAAGATGAAGCAAGTAGTAAATATACATTTACAGAAGCGGAAACTCAGATGCCCGGATTTAATCTGGATAGTGTAACTTATGAAGGAGAAGGAGTAGTTATACTTACTAATAAAATAACACCATTTAAGATTCGTTTAAATAAAAAGTGGTATCAGGTAGAAAAATATCCACAGTATGTAGATATACAAATAGTGAATAATACAACAGGATATAGTGTAACAAAAAGAATTACAGCTTCAAGTGGATGGAGTACTACATTTGGAGATCCATCAGTTGGAACTATAGTAGAAGGAACTGATATTAATGGTCTATTTGGAAATACAGGAGATTTTACAGTACATGAATATGTAGAACAAAATGGACAAAGAATTGAAGTTACACAAATGGGTAGTACTTCAGCAAGTACAGATATAACAACTGGTTCAGGTAGTATAGATGATCAAATAGGTAATGCGTTGGACAAAGTTGAATCTGCTATAGGTTCAGATGGTAATTCAGGATTAGATTATAAATTATATATAGGAGATTTTGAAGCAGCCCAGAGTTCTACATCTACAAGTGAGCACACTCAAATTCCAGGATATTTTGAATATGATGCAACAACATCTACAGTTACATTAGTATTAACAAATATGATTATTACAACAACAACAGATACACCAGATATTGGCATTATTATTCCTGGACAAAAGCCAAATAAACCATATGTAAGTATTTCCGGTTTTGTATGGGAAGATACATTAATGGGAAAAGCAAACTATGGTGATGGAACATATAGTGAAAGTGAGGAAAGATTACAAAATATACATGTAATTTGGTATAATGCAATAGGAATTCAAATTGAAGATACATATACAGATGCAAATGGTGAATATATAATGTATACAGAAAGCCCAGTAACTGATCACCCATATAAAGTAAATATATTAGAGAAATTTTTACTAGATTATTCATATGTAGCTTTTGAATATGATGGTGTAACATTTACAACAACATTAGCATTACTGGGAGGTGATAGGTCGGTACATTCACAAGCAATAGAAACACTTCACACAGTATCGACAGGAGATGGAGCATCTCTTTATGGTAGACAAGACTTAAATGAGAAATTCCAATCTGTTACTAGAGACACTATTAATACAGCTGGAAATGTAACATATAATTATAAATTTACAGGAACACAAGCAGATGCTATTAATGGAACAAAATTAACATATAAATCAGATGATGGAAAAACAATAAATTCTGCAGATGAAAGTATAAAAGTTACTGCAACAGCACAAGGAATATTAGCAGGAGGATGGATGAGCAATTATAGTGATACAAAAGTACTTCAATTAGGAACTTACTGTTTAGACCATTGTTATTGGGGTATAGTAGAAGCTATTTCAGACAAAGCTCCAAAAACTAGTACATATAATCATACAAGTTCATGTAACTTAGATAATTTATTAGGATTATGTTTAAGAACATTTGAACCAATACCTGGAATATCAGAACAGGTTGATGACCATATGCTATCACCACTTTCAGTAGACCTTTGTGATGGACTATGTATTACAATACCAACACCATTTGGTGCAATATCATTACCACACTCAAACCCAATTTATTGTAATATATTAAAAGAACCAGGAGGACCAAAATGGACAGCTAAACATCACTGTGCATTTATGAAAATATATGAACTTGCACTTGGTTCACACTGTATAGGTGGACATAATCATAAAGAAGATGACACATGGGAAATCTACAATGTAAACTGTGGATTAATAAGAAGAGAACAACCAGATATCAGAATAAAATCTGATATAGAAAAAGTTGATGTTATAATGAAAGGACAACAATACACATATACATATGGTACAAGAGGAATTGATCTTGACCAAATGAGTGATGAATGGAAAATGGCAAATGGATTTACAGGAGGATTAATAAGTACTGTAAAAGACTTAGCATTAAAATTCAGTGGAAAATATTCTTATGAATATGTAAGAAAGGTAAACCCATCAGACATTGCATACATTCAAGAAGATTCAAGAAAAGATGAATATCAAATCTATGTAACATATGATATAGTAGCAATAAACGAATCAAATACAATACTAATGTCAGCAGATGAAATAATAGCATATTATGATGCAAGGTACGAATTGGCGGAAGACCAAGAAGTACAATGGAATCAATACTCACTAGGAAGTGACAAAGTATATAAAGGTGTAAAAACAAATGCTTTACAAGGTATATACCTTGAACCACAAACACAAACAGACATAATAAGACTTAAACTAAAAGTAACATCAGAAACACTTCAAAGTTTAGCAAGAGATAAGACAGCATACTTAAAATGTATGTTTGAAATATATACATTCTCAGCACAATATGGTGCTGGAACAATCTACTCAAATGGTTTACCTGATTTAACAAATACAAGTGGATGGCCATATTTACAAGCTGTTTTAGGAGATGCTGTAGGTGTAGTATTTAACTCTCTAGATCAAGTTACAGGAGCATTAAATGATATATTACAATTAGGAAGCGGATTAGTAGATGGAGCTAAACAGATAGTAAATGCAATGGGAGGATTAGGCTCTAATGTTCTAAGCTTACTATACAATATATCGACTGGCTCAAATATTAATGGTCAACAAATAATAGATGGATTAAATACCACATTACAAGTAATACAAGATGATTTAAACATATTACAAGGACATACTGGTGAAAGTTATGCAGGATTAGACAAAGACTCTGCACCAGGAGATACAGAAGTAATAGTTAGAGCAATAAATGAAATTGGAAGTGTAGCAGATACAGAAGCATTCTTAACAACATTATTCCAAGACATATCTGATAATGTAGGAAGTTACATTACAGGTGGAATCCAAAGCTTAGTAAATAGTGCAAAAAACGGAGTTGCCGAAGGAATAACAGGAGCTCTAAATCAAGCAATATCACTAGATACGATTATATCAGCATTAAACAGCAATAGAACAGACGGAAGTGACTTAATAAATAAAGACATGTTAACACAAAATCTTATAGATGGAATTTCTGGAGCATTTAATAATGCAATTAAGAACTTCCAAGATAAGTTAGCAGATGGAAGTATTATAGAAGGTCTTTTAGGAGACAATGTTGCTGAAAGAATTGCAAATGACTTAATGTCAATAGTAATTGGTCAATTAGATGCTAGGTTCTCAAGTAGTAGTGAATTAATAAACAATCCATCAAAATTGTTATCACTATTAGAGGACGATTTAGATACTGCACCAACATTTACTCTAACACTAGATGAAGAATATAGAAACTTCTCTGGATATGTTTGGGAAGACCAACCAACAGGAGCAAGTTTAGCAAATAGAGAAAGACTAGGAAATGGTTATAAAGAGGCTGGAGAAGCAGGTGTAGAAAATGTCCAAGTAGAATTATGGACAGTAGATGATAGTGGACAACTTTCTGATATAGCAATGTTATATGAACTTACAAGCGATGGTAGCCCAGTAGAAACAACAGCTATAACATATACTGATTCAAGTGGTAACTTCAGATTTACAGGTCTAATAGAAGATTACTATATAGTAAGATATGTTTATGGTAATGGAACTACACAAACTTCTAAAATAAGTGGAGAAGAGATAAATGCAAGAAACTTCAAATCAACCATAATTCCAGATGGAACAAATGTAAGACAAGTAATGACAGGAACTTATGGATCAGATTATGACAAGTGGCATTTAACAATGGATACAGGAGCTAATGTAAATTCAAGTATAGCAGTAGATAATATAGAAGAAAGACTAACAATAGACTCATTAAAATATAGTAACTTTAATGAAGGAATAAGCATGTCAGCATATTCACCATCATATAAGTTACAAATAGAATATACTAAAGACCAAACTTACCAAGTTGGTGAAGATGGTAACCCAGTTGATGGAACAGTATTTAGTAAAGACTTACCAATATTCCACTTCGGAATTATTGAAAGACCAAGAGAAGATATAATTGTTGATAAAACAATACAAAATCTAAAACTTGTTCTAGCAAATGGTCAAGTACTAATAGATGGAAATCCATACACAGATGGCTTAAATTACTTAGTAGCACTAGGACCTGAAGAAGGACTAGTTAATACAAGAGAAATATACAGAAAGAACAGAGACAAATTAATAAGAATTGAGATGGATATTGAGTTAATCCATGGTGCGACACTAGATATAACATATAGAATAACAGTAACAAACAATGACGAAAAAGATTATGAATATGATGTATCTAATGGTGGAAACACAGATTACTACTATTATGGAATAAATGGTGTAAAACTAATCAGAGAATCAGTTGAACTACTTGCAGACTACTTAGACTCAGAATTAGTATGTATGACAGATGATGAAAACTTTGATTGGCAATTAAGCTCAGCAGAGTACTTAAGAGACAATGGTTTAATATCTGATGCTACATATAATCAAATCATAACAAATGAATATACTGTATACACTACAGAATCATTCAAAGACCTTGCAAGTGGAGAAAGCAAATCTATAACATTACATGTATCTAAAGTATTAGCAGCACAAGGAGATAGCTATGTATATGACAACCATGTAGAATTCTTACAATTAAACGGAAAAATAGCAAGAACAATAGATAGTGTTGAAAGCTCAGGAAGCGGAAGACATCAAGTAATGAAGACATACAAGATGGGTAACTATCTACCAAGCTTAACAAGCAGAAGATTAAATGATGATATAACTCTTGAAAGAGCAGGATTACATGAACAAGATGATGATACAATAGTAATAAGAATCACACCACCAACAGGTATTATGGAAATAGTAGGATATATAGCAGTAGCTATAGTAGCATTAGTAGTAATATCATTAGGAATTATACTAATTAAAAAGAAAGTAATTAGCAGAAAATCATAAAAGTATAAACCTTTGAAAAAAGTCTAATGCAAAAAAAGAAAGTCTAATTCAAGATAAAAATTGAATCAGACTTTCTTTGAATTCTGAACTTTAAGGATGTTCCTTAAAGTTCAGGAAGTAAATTTAATCTATATTATCTCCTACAATCTTCTTAATTTTCGTAAGCTCTGTTTTTAAAGTATTATAAGTTGATTGACCAATACTTGTATTAGTTCCGTTTTCGTAAGCTGAAATTGTCTTTTCAATATCTATAACACGATATTTTTGAGTAGACTTAGAAGAAGATTTATACATATAAATAGGAATATATGAAACACTTCCAATTGTAGTTTTTCCAGTTTCTCCATCTTTGGTAATATCAATATTCAAAATAACTGAATCACGAGTATTAGTTTTTGTTTGACCAGACATAAAATTACCCAAAGAAAAGATAACGAAACAATCTTTAGTTGAACCATCTGCAAGAGTTACAGTTCTTTTTTCCATAGGCTGTAAAACATGAGGATGACTACCTAAAATAATATCTACACCATTTGTAAACAATAAATTAGCTAATCTTTCTTGTTCAGCATTTTGAGTGGTTTGATATTCAACTCCCCAATGCATGCTAGCACAAATTAAATCAGGATTTTGTGCTTTTGCAAGTTCGATTTGTTTTAAAATAAAATCATCATCAATCAAATTAACACAATAGCTATTTTTACTTGGAACAGGAATACCATTAGTGCCATATGTAAAAGACAAAAATGCAATTTTAATACCATTTACATCTTTAACCAAAACAGTATTTTGCTCTTCTTCACTTCTAGAAGTTCCTGTATGAGAAATTCCTGCTTCATC
Source organism: uncultured Clostridia bacterium (assembly GCA_944393735.1). Taxonomy (GTDB): domain Bacteria; phylum Bacillota; class Clostridia; order TANB77; family CAG-508; genus CAG-269. Next base: position 2,563 of record CALYBE010000002.1, on the reverse strand, counting down.
TAAATAATTTAGAGTACTTACAATTCCTGCATAATTTGTATCCATAGAATGATTATTTGCTGTTGTAAGAACATCAATACCAAAATCTTTTAAGTTTGTAGCTAATTGTTCAGGTGTATTAAATCTTGGATAATTACTATATCCTTTAGATGCACCAGCAAAAGTTGTTTCTAAATTACCAATAGCAATATCAGCAGAACTAATATAATCTTTTATGTCTTCAAAAACATAAGAAAAATCATATGTTGAACCTGTATATGCATCATTATACTGTGTATTGTGACACATAATGTCTCCTATAGCAGTCAATTTTATAGAAATATCTTCTTTGGGTTGTTCTTCTGGTGTTTGAGGTTCTTGCATAATGGAATCTTCGCTAGATTGATTTTCATTTTCTGAAGGAATTGCCAAATTATCCATAGCAGATTTTGGCAAAATATAATTTTCATAAGTAAATATACAAAGAAATGTTAAAATTGCTATTGAAACAAATAATAAAACTACCTTTTTCATAATAAATAAAAATCCTCCTTTTATTACAATTAATAAATATAAAATAACATAGTTCTATAAAAAAAGCAATAAAAAATATATTATTCATAACTAATAAAATGAAACAAAAAATTTGATATATTAATATATCAAATTTTAGAGCTCATTTTATTAGCTAAAATAAGTAAAAAATTATTTAGTATATAAGGGGCTTGTTTAAATTGTAAAAATGTGGTATAGTATTATAGTCAATTAAGGAGAAAAAATTTTTGATAAAAAACAAAAAAATAGGAGGAATTCAAAATGCTAACAGTAACAGGAGTAACAGTAAGATTTGGAAAAAGAGTTCTATTTGAAGATGTAAATATAAAATTTGCAAAAGGAAATTGCTATGGAATAATAGGAGCAAATGGAGCAGGAAAATCAACTTTCTTAAAAGTACTATCTGGAGAATTAGAACCAAGTAAAGGAGAAGTGTCATTAGATAAAGGAGAAAGAATATCTGTATTAAAACAAGACCACTTTGCATATGAAAATTATACAGTAATAGACACAGTAATGATGGGGAACAAAGAATTATATGACATCATGAAAGAAAAAGAAGCAATATACATGAAACCAGATTTTTCAGAAGAAGATGGAATGAAAGCTGCAAAACTAGAAGAAAGATTTGCAGAATTAGACGGTTGGAATGCAGAGTCTGATGCAGCAATGCTATTAAATGATTTAGGAATAATTCCAGAAAATCATTATAAATTAATGAGTGATATAGAGCCAAAGGAAAAAGTAAAAGTATTGCTTGCTCAAAGCTTATTTGGAAATCCAGATGTATTACTATTAGATGAACCTACAAACGACTTAGACTTAAAAAGTATAAACTGGTTACAAGAATTTTTAATAAATTTTGAAAATACAGTAATTGTAGTATCACATGATAGATATTTTTTAAATAAAGTATGTACTCATATAGCAGATGTTGACTTTGGAAAAATCAAAGTATATCCAGGGAACTATGATTTCTGGTATGAATCAAGCCAATTAGCATTAAAACAAATGAAAGAACAAAACAAGAAGAAAGAAGAAAAAATAAAAGAATTACAAGAATTTATTGCCAGATTTAGTGCAAATGCATCAAAATCTAAACAAGCAACATCAAGAAAGAAAACATTAGAAAAAATTGAATTAGATGAAATAAAACCATCAAACAGAAAATATCCATATGTAGATTTCAAGCCAGATAGAGAGCCAGGAAAAGAAATATTACAAGTAAAAAATATTTCAAAAACAATAAATGGAGAAAAAATATTAAATAATATTTCATTTACAGTAAAACCAGGTAACAAGATAGCATTTTTAGCAGATAACGAAAATGCAAAAACAGTATTATTCCAAATAATTGCAGGAGAAATGGAGCCAGATGAAGGAGAGCTTATTTGGGGAACAACAATTACACAAAGCTATTTTCCAAAAGATAATAATTACTTATTTGATGTAGATGAAAATTTAACAGATTGGATCAGAAAATATTCAAAAGACCCAGATGAAACATATGTAAGAGGTTTCTTAGGTAGAATGTTATTTTCAGGAGATGAATCATTAAAACAAGCAAAAGTATTATCTGGAGGCGAAAAAGCTAGATGTGTACTTGCTAAAATGATGCTTTCAGGAGCAAACTTTTTAATATTTGATGAACCTACAAACCACTTAGATATGGAAAGCATAACATCTGTAAATGATGCAATGATTAAATTTAAAGGTATTATTCTATTTACATCTCATGACCATCAATTAACTCAAACAGTTGCTAATAGAATTATAGACATAAAGAGTGATAAAGTAATCGATAGAGAAGTTACTTATAATGAATACCTAGGAATAGAATAAATTTAAAAAATCAACCCTATAAGCCCAATAATTCCAAATAAAATAAAAATAATATTAGATAAAACTTCTATGGTAGATGTGGAAATTTTAGAGCCTAGCCACTTTCCAAAGAAAATTGCAATAGAATCACTTGCAACCATGCCACAAATTGAGCCACAAATAAGAGGAAGTTTAAATATAGAATATT
>CALYBE010000001.1 GCA_944393735.1 uncultured Clostridia bacterium | reverse complement strand
TTTTTTTCTTTTGTTGAATAGATTATTTTTTTCATTAAGTCTAATAATTGAACATCTTTAATTTTTCTTTTTAAAATATTAAATAAAATATCTTTATTTATATTTTGAAAAAATTTAGCAACATCCATTTTCAAGATATAATATTCTCCCCAGGTGTTTTTACAATGTTTCATTACTTTTTGAACATCTATTGTTGCTCTATGCATTCCTTTGTTTTTTATACACGCATATGTTGTACTAATAAATTGGGTTTCAAAATATGGTTTTAAAAAACTATCTACAACCCATCTATGTACAATTCTGTCCATATATCTTGAGGCTTGTATTATTCTTTTTTTGGGTTCTGTTATTGTAAATGTTCTATATCCCCCATGTTGATATTGTCCTGTTTTTAATTGTTGTAATAGCCAATCTATATATTCTTCTTTTTTTAAGTCAAATAGTATAATGTCTTTTTTGTATGTTTTTCCTCTTCTGGATAATCTATGGGCATTCATTAAATTTTCGTATGTTAGATATTTGTTAAATTGTTTTCTTATTGTTTTTGCCATAGAATTTTATTAATCCTCCATTTATTTTTCCTATTTCACTTAGCAGGTCAAGTGATACTTTAAACTTTTTTTCATCTATCCATCTATTATTTTTCATTATTCGTAAATATATTCTTTGTATTTGTACTAAAGCATCTATTTTTATTGTATAGTCAAACCTATTTTCCATTGGTACTTTGCTTAAATAAATTCTTTCATGCAAAAGAACCAAAATTAGAAATGTTATCCACAAGATTTTTCACTTATTTCAAAAACATTTCAAGTCTTTATATTTTATGTAACCAACACTTTTCAATATATTGATTTTCATAGCAGTTTATGATATATTTATTATTAGCACTTTTTGTGCGTAGAAAAAAGTTTGGACATCATGAATGGAGGTTTCATCATGAAAAGAAGACGGCTTATTAGTATTCTCTTTTGCTTTTGCTTGATTCTCACTTTAGGAAGTTGTGCTTTTCTAAGTAGCAAAGTAAAAAGCATAAAAGGAGAACTTATTGGAAACAACTTCGTAATTGACTTTTATGACAACTTTGGAAACGACATTCTCACAATTAATGGAAACAAAGTTGGACTTGAAGCAAATTATGTAAAAACGAAATCAGTCGACTCTGAAGGTGATAGCATCACGAACTATGAGTCATCAAGTGTAATTACAATTACAGTTGATGGCCACAGTATTCATCAAACCGGCAATACAGTAATTTTTGCCGAAAAAGGTCTCGAACGGCTTGACAATTTCGAGCTACCTACTGCAGTCGCAACTAGTGGAGGAACAATCAATATTCTTGATAGAAATATCAATGAAATTAAAAATCTGATTGGTACTCCAAAGGTTGTAGTTATTTGTTCACAATTAGGAGTTCCAATTGCTGTCTATGGTGGTGAATCGGTTTATTGGGAAATTCCTGGTGATTTGCCTAAGACAACAAAGCTTAGTATTGATGATAAAGCTCTGTACATTCACAGGGCAAATTACATCTTGCTTGACAATGATTTAATCGATTAAACAAAGCATAACCAAACACGTGCCCCTCTACCTTTTCTTAAAGGTGGAGGGGCTTATCTATTCTAAATACGTTTTCATTATTGTAGACATTTCTTGTTACAATTCAGTATAGCACAAATTTAGGCCATTTGAAATGTTGATATATAAATATTTTTTCATCAAAGACTTATAGGTAGACCCCAGCTATGTTTTTGATAAAAAATATTTATATATCAACATTTCAAGTTAATTTATAAAATTTAGTCTGAACAATAACCATTTCCTATTTATATTTTTCCAAATACTTGCAACATTTCACATTTTGTTGTAATATAATATGGTAAATTGAAATATACAAATTTTTAAGAAAGGAGTTTTTTGTTTTAAACATTTTATTAAATGTAGCGCCTGGATCTTATAATGGTTGACGAGGTTTAGAGTTATCGAAATATTCGGCGGATGCTCTAATGGTTTTAACTTAAACCACAGTATTAATAAAAAAGCAATATTTAGCAAACTGAAATTTCTCAGAAATTTTTTAGAATAAATTATAGGTATAGATGAAGTATAAATATTGTAACAAAGGTTAATACATAAGTTTATTAAGTATGTTTCAATTCCACAATAATAAATAATTATAAGGAGGATTCACTATGTGTGGAATTATTGGGTATATAGGAACAAAAAAAGCTGCTCCTATATTGATTAATGGTCTTTTAAGACTAGAATACAGAGGATATGACTCTGCCGGAATAGCAACTATTGAGAAAAATGGTCTTTCTGTTATGAAAGACAAAGGAAGAGTAAAAAACTTATACAATTTAGATGGAATTGATGATTTAGAAGGAACTATTGGTATTGCTCATACTAGATGGGCTACTCATGGAAAACCTTCAAAAGAAAATGCTCACCCACATCTAGATAATAGCAACAGTTTTGCTGTTGTTCATAATGGAATAATTGAAAATTATAATGATTTGAGAAATTTCTTAGTTAAAAATGGTTATACTTTCCGCTCTCAAACAGATACAGAAGTTATACCAAACCTTATTCATTATTATTATTCAAAAGATAAAGTAGATGACAAAAATAAAGTATTACGTGCTGTACAACATGCATGTAAAGATTTGAAAGGAAGTTTTGCAATTCAAGTTATAACAAAATATTTACCAGATAATTTAATTGTAGTAAGAAAAGATAGCCCTCTTGTTATCGGTAAAGGTGATGGAGAAAATTATATTTCTTCAGATATTCCTGCTATTTTATCTTTTACAAAGGATTTTTACCTTTTAGATAATTACGAAATTGCAGTTCTTTCAAGAGATCAAGTTGTATTTTATGATTTTGATTTAAATAAAATTAATAAGAAAGTAACAAGTATCGACTGGAATGCAACTAGTGCTGATAAAGATGGATATGAAGACTACATGCTAAAAGAAATTTATGAGCAACCTAATGCAATTAGAGAAACTATAGGTTCTAGAATACCAGAAAATGAACCTTGTAATTTCGAAGATTTGAGTTTTACAAAAGAGTTCTTATTTAGTATAAACAAAATTTATATAGTAGCTTGTGGAACTGCAATGCATGCTGGTCTTTCTGGAAAATGTGCAATTGAACATCTTTGCAATATTCCAGTTATTGTAGATGTTGCTTCTGAATTTAGATACAGAAATCCTATTATTGACAAAAATACTTTATGTATATATCTCTCTCAATCTGGAGAAACCGCAGATACTATTGCAGCACTTAAACTTGCAAAATCAAAAGGTGCTACAACTCTTGCAATTTCAAATGTTATAGGTAGTTCAATTACTAGAGAAGCTGATTATTCTATTTTTACACATGCAGGTCCAGAAATTGCTGTTGCTTCAACAAAAGCATATACTTCACAAGTTGTTTTACTAAATATTTTAGCTATTTACTTTGCTGAAGTTTTAGGAAGTGCTCCTGTTGAAGAAATTAAAGATTTAAAAAATGAGATTTTAGCTTTACCAGAAAAAATCGAAAGTGCATTAAAAACTTCTTCTCAAATGAAAGAATATGCAAAATCTATTTATCAAGAAAAAGATATGTTCTTCTTAGGTAGAGGTATAGATTATAATACTGCTTTGGAGGGTTCTCTAAAATTAAAAGAAATATCATATATTCATTCTGAAGCTTATGCTGCTGGTGAATTAAAACATGGACCAATTGCTTTGATTGAAAGTGGTATTACAGTTATTAGTATATTAACAGATGAGAAACTAGTTGAAAAGACAATTAGTAATATTCAGGAAGTTATTACTCGTGGTGCAAAAACTTTAGTTATTACAAATAAAGAATTACCAAGCAATAATATTGATGTTATTATTAATGTTCCAGATACTTGTACTTTACTTTCTCCTATCTTGTCTATTGTTCCTTTGCAATTACTTGCATATTATATTTCAAAAGAAAAAGGATTAGATGTTGATAAGCCTAGAAATCTAGCTAAATCTGTAACAGTTGAATAGTTTCGGACTTTGGTAGACTTTCTTTTGAGTTTATCAAAAAGAACTGAACTTCAAGGATTATTCCCTTAAAGTTCAGTTCTTTTTAATTTAAATTAACAAATTTTTGAATTTAAGGAGTATTCCTAAAATTCAATGTTAGTTATTTGTATAAATATTTTTGTGGATTTACAGCTACCCCATTTATTCTTATCTCTAAGTGTAAATGTGGACCAGTAACATTACCTGTTGCACCTACTGCTGCAATTACATCTCCTGCTTCTATTTTTTGTCCTACTGTAGCATAAATTTTACTGCAATGTGCATACCAAGTTTCAACACCATTTCCGTGAGATATTTTTACTAAGTTACCATATGATCCATTTCTTGCAGCAAATGTAACTGTTCCATCTGCAACTGCCTTTATTGGAGTTCCTATTGAACAAGCTATATCTGTACCAGTATGAGCTCCTGACCTTATGTTACTTATTTCTGCAAATCTGGAAGTTATTCTTCCACTTACTGGTGTTACTGCTAATAATACTCCATTTACCACTGGCATTTTAGTTTTTTCATCTTCTTCTATAAGTGCTTCTACTTTTTCTTCTACTTGTTCTTGTGCAACTTGTACTGTTTCTATTCCTATTTCTTCAATATTTTCTGTGTAGTTTGTTGCTATCTGTAATTCTAATTGTATAGAGTCATCTTTATGCTCTTCTTCAATTTGATTTACAGCTGCTTCTGCTTCATCCATATTGTCTACATAGCTTAAAACTTCATCATTTAAAATTATTGCATAATATTTATACATTATTGTTGCATTATTTTGTAATGCTACTAATATTTCATCTTCATTTGTATCTTGAGTTCTATCAACTAATTTCATTTCATAACTTGGCATATTTTCTATTGTAACAAAATCTATATTTTTACCTTCCATTTCAATTATTTCATTTTGTATTCTATCTTCAAATTCTGTTACATCTTCTATATAACCTACCTGCTCTCCAGATACAGTTACCATATATGTTGGTTTATATTTTAATAAAAGAATCACTATTACTAAACCAAATCCCATTGCCACTATGCTAAAAAACCTACAACTTTCTTTCGTATAGTATTTTAGTCTCTTTTTTAAAATAATATACACTCTCCTATCTTCTTTATAAATGAATATCTATCATTATTATTTTTCATTTATCTTTTGGTATTTTTTAGCGACCGAAATCTATTATACCATAATTTTACTCTATTTGCAAACAATGATGCTCTTATATCCACTTTTTAATTACATTTGAACTTTTTAGTTTTTAATTTTAGTCTTATTCATTAATAGATTGCTCATTTTTTCTCACTTTTATTCACTTTTTCGTCATTTTTCTATACTTGACATATTGAAAATAGGAAAAAAATGTGGTATATTCATTGTGCAAGAACAATATATTTTACAAAAAAACAGAATTGAGGTAATATGAAAAAATTAATTGTTACAGATAAATATAATGGAAAAAAACTTTCGAAATTTATTTTAGATTCTTTCCCAAGCTTATCTTCAAATACTTTGTATAAAGCTTTAAGGCAAAAAGATATTAAAATAAATGGAATTAGAACTAATAAAGATGTTACAGTTTCAGCAAATGATGAAATTCTTATTTATATAGTAGATTCTTTGTTATTTCCTTCACTTGTTTTAAAAATAATTTATGAAGATGATAATATTTTAATTATTGATAAACCTGTAAATATAGAAGTTACTGGTGAAAATAGCTTAACTACAATTGTTCATAAAAAATATCCTAATATTAATCCTATGCCTTGTCATAGACTTGATAGGAATACTACAGGTTTAATTTTGTTTGCCAAGAATGAAGTATCTTTAAATATTCTACTTGATAAATTTAAAAATCATGAAATTAGGAAATTTTATCAAGCCTTAGTATATGGCATTCCAAAACAGAAAAAGGCTAAACTTGAGGCATATCTTTTTAAAGATAATAAAAAATCTGTTGTATATATTTCAGATGTTTTTAAAAATGGATATCAAAAAATAATTACTTCATATTCTGTACTAAAAGAATATGATAATAATACAGCTTTATTAGAAGTTGAAATTGAAACTGGTAAAACTCACCAAATTAGAGCTCACCTTGCTCATATTGGCTACCCTATTATTGGTGATGGAAAATATGGAATAAATTCTGTTAATAAGCAATTTGGATTTAAATATCAACAACTTCGTAGTTATAAGTTACAATTTAATTTTTCTACTGATAGTGGTATTTTAAATTATTTGAATGGAAAGTGTTTCACTTTAAAATCCTAAAAAAACAAATAAAAAAATGACGTAGTTTTATAAAAACCTACGCCATTTTTTTATATTTAAAGTACTTCTCCATACTGAATCATATATTATCTTAATACAGGGTGTAAACTATTTACTGTGTTAAAATATACAAATGCACCACTAGATATTAAAATAATACCAATTAATACAACTGCTAATAGTAAAAAGCAAAAGTATGAACGAGCAAAGTTTTTTAAATTTATATTTCTAGTTCCTCCAAATGAAAAAACTAATAATAAAATAAGTCCTACACATGGTATTGAAAATAAAATTTCATATCCAAAGTATCCCCACATGCTTATTGGTCTTAATTCTTCTGGTATGTTTTGATTTTGGTTATCCATATTTTTTATCCCCTTTCTTTAGTCATTTATAAATTTATATTATCATAAATTATAAATATTTACAATATTTTATAGAAAAAAATCGAATTTTGTATAATGTTATTTGCATACCATATTAATGTAATTGCACCTACTATTATTGCTCCTGCTGGGAAAACATTAAATTTGAATTTATGTATATATCTATCTATAAAAAATAATATTATGAAAGTCCACCATACAAATACTGTTGGATTATAGTTTATTGCAGTTGGTATATCTCCTTTTAGCAAGCTTATTGATGCACGAGTTAACCCACATGCTGGACATGATATACCAGTTAATATTCTAAATGGGCAAATCATTCCAAATATTGTTTGGGTTACTATAATATAAATTATAATAATTATTATTGGAATTCGATTTTCATATATATCTTGTTTGATTTTTTTTAACATTTTTTATCTTATTCCTTCCTTGATGTATAATTTTGGTTGGAAAAGAATTAGATTTCACCTCTTATCTTTTTATTGGTATAATTATATTAAAAGTAGTACCTTCTCCTTCTTTGGTTTCAAAAGTAATATCTCCTCCAAAATGAGCTCTTATTGTTGAATAAGACATATATAATCCAAGTCCAGTACCATTTTTTCCTTTAGTTGTAACCATTTCTTTAAATAGTTTATCTTGAACTTCTTGAGGTAGTCCACTAGCATAATCTCTTACTGAGAAAATTACATAGTTTCCTCTTTGATTAACTTCTAGCTCAATATTTTTATTTCGTTGTCCATTATATGCTTGTATTGAATTTGAAATCATATTATTTACAACCTGAACTAAACTGTTTACATCCCCATTCAAACTTAAATTTTCATCTGTTTTCATCATTACATTTAAATATATATATGCATTTTTTAATTCATGTTTCATTAATATATCTACTCTTTTAACAAGTTCACTAACTGTGAATGATACATCATCTTCATTTGATAAAACTACAGCTTGTCCTTTAACTGTTGTAATAATATCTGACATGTATTCTATATGTGTTCTTATTTTAGGAATCCAACTTTCCATTTCTGCAGCAATTTCATGATGGTCTTGTGAGTTTACAAGAGGATCATCAATTGATTCATCATATTCTTTAATGAGATCTTCTAATGCTTCTGTTGCACCTGAAATGGACATTATTGGTGTTTTTAAGTTATGTGCTATTCCTCCTATTAATTGACCTAATGATGCTAATCTTTCTCTTTCCATTAGTACTTCCTGATTGCTTTTTATAGTTTCTAAGTCTTTTTTGTGCTGTGTTATGTCTTTTAATAGTATTAGAGTTCCTAGTGAAGCATTTTCTGAGTTAATTTCAGTTATTTCCACCGTGAAATATTTATCTATTTTTTCACATCTTAGCTCATATGATACTGTATTATTAGAAGCTTTTGCTTGCATGATTGCATTTTCTAGTCTTTTTATATTTATTCCATAATCTTTATGTCTTTCTAAAAAATCAAAAAAATTCTCACCAACTATTTTTTCATCTTCTATCTTGAAAGTCTTAATAAATGTTTTATTGAAATCAGTTATATTATTCTCATCATTTAGTACTACATAACTATCTGATATTCTATCAACAATTTTTTGCAATGAAATTGGTGTAACACCTAAAAAATGAAATTTGAATATTGCTATTGCAGTTAATAACATTGTTATTGAGAAACATATTGGAGTTACATATATACTCATTGGGACTATTTGGAAAACACCTAAAATATTGACTCCTACAGGTATTGCACAACCAATTGCAATCAATATTGCTTGTTTTGAAAACATTCCTGAATTTTTTATAGAATATCTTAATAAATATACCATTCCTATTAAGTCTAATGCATATGTATATACTGTATGAACAGTATTAAAATAAACTCCATATACAGTTTCATTCATATTTGTAGAATACACTTCATAAAATAAGTGATGATAATTGTTTGTCCATAAAATAATTAGAGATAACACTGGTATTATAAATAAAGCTAAATATCTTTTTTTAAATACTATTTTCGTTTTTGCAAAAATAATTCCCGTAAGCAGAACAAATACTGGTAAAAAGCATGTTCCTATATATACAATATATTCAAAATATATTGGTGGTATATTAAACCTATCAGACAACAAAAGCTGTGCTGTTTGACCGAATAAGCAAATCAAAATGCATGCTAAATTACAGATGAATATTCCTCTTAATTGACTTTTGTTTACTGCTTTTATTATTATAATTAATTCTTCGATAGTTGCTATTGCTACTATTATTAATAATCCCAGTGTTATATTTTCCATTTTTATCTCCTTGTATATTTATATATATTTTATATTTTTTAAATATTCTATATATTTTCTTATGTATGTTATATCAATTTCTGGCCATTCAAAATCCAGATTTTTTAAATATTTTTGTGTAAAATCAGAATTTGGTATAACAGAACTTATTATATTCATCAATTTATTTTTATCTAATTCTGTTATTATACCATTTATCTCACTTCTCATCTTGCTATCTTTTAATGCTATCTCTATTTTGTTTCTAAACTCTTCATCACTTACAGGTTTAATAATAATTTCTAATTTTTCTAAGATTTGCAATAATTTGCCTATGTTCAAGAAATTATGATTAAATAAATGAAATACTGTAAATTCTGGGTCTGACTCTATTATTTTAACTATAGCCTCTGCACATAAGTCTACTGGTGTAAATTCTAACCCGTGTGTTAAAAATTTCTCTTGTACTACTCCAAGTTTTATTATAGATCTAACTCTATTTATAAATGCATTTTCTGATATATTTATTTGGAATTTTCCATCTGAAAATCTATTTGTCATGTTTCCTATTCTTAAAACGCAAACATTTAAACCATTTAGAGCCGCTTCAAATATTTTCTTTTCTGCTTCGAATTTTGTAAATACATATACATTGCTTAAATCTTGATTAATGTAAAATTCACTTTCTTTAAAACCTCTTGTTTTTTCATCTCCAGACTTTTTAGCTACATTTCCAGATACACTTAGTGTTGAAATGTAATACAATTTTTTATTGTATTTCTTACAGAAATTAATAACATTTATTGTTCCTTCAACATTAGTATCATTAAATTTTTTAAAATCCCCATAATGTTTTACTATTGCTGCGGTATGTATAACACAATCAACTTTTTGTGAAATCTTTTCATATCCTTGCTCATTTCCTTGTCCAAACATTTTATCTGTAATATCACCATTAATTACAATTATTTTGTTTCCTATTAAATTATTATATTTATCTCCAAAGTAAAATTCCATATAGTTTTTTAACCTAGATTCTGGTTCCATAGTTGATTTTTTTCTTACTAAACAATATATTTTATTTGCCTTTGATAAGATTAATTGTTCTAATATATGTATTCCTAAAAATCCTGTTGCTCCTATTAATAGTACATTATTTATTTTCTTTTTTGATATATTATTTTTTAAATTAGATATATCATTTTTAGCAAGAATTTCATTAATTCTTGAATAATCATATTTTTCATCTATTTTATATATTATTTTTTTATTTTTATTTTCTGACAACAATCTTATTGTAGGATTTGAAAATATATCTGAATATGTTATTTTTAGCCCTTCATTTAATGCTTCTATTTGAAACTTTATTGCTGTTAATGAATCTCCTCCTAATTCGAAAAAATTATCATCAATACTTATTTTTTTTAATAAAAATAGTTTTTTAAATATTTTAGCTACTCTTTTTTCAAACTCATCTCTAGGTTCTACATATTGTGTTTTTACTGAAAAGTCAAATGGTAATTTAGCTTTGTCAATTTTTCCATTTGGTGTTAGTGGAAATTTATCCATTTGTTTTAGAAAATTTGGAATCATATATCCTGCTAATTTTTCTTTTAAAAATATCTTCAAATCTGTTGTTGGAATTTCTTTTTCTGAAATATAATAAGAAACTATGTAATTTATGTCTCCTTTTTTCTTAATATCTGTATATGCTTTTATTATGCTAGGGTATTCCATTATAGCATGAGTTATCTCATTTAGCTCTATCCTGTGTCCAGAAAATTTTACTTGGTTATCATTTCTTCCTTTAAAGCTAATAGTTCCATCTTCATTCCATCTTGCTATATCTCCTGTTTTATACATCATTTTGCTATTTTTGTCAAATGTATTTGGCAAGAAGTTTTTTCTGTTCTCTTCTTCTCTGTTTATGTATCCACTTCCTACACCACATCCAGTTACATATATTTCACCATCTACTCCTATTGGTTGAATATTTTTATCCTTGCTTAATATATATATATGATCATTTTTCAATGGTCTTCCTATTGATACTATTCCTTCTTCTGTCGCCTTTTCATATTCTAAAGCTGTACAACATATTGTTGTTTCAGTAGGTCCATATCCATTTATTATAATCATTTTTTCATTTAGATTATAAAATTTATTTAAAACAGTTTTTCTTATTGGCTCAACTCCAACTAACATTTTATCAATTTTTATATCTTTCTTTCTTTCTTTAATGATATTATACACTTCTTCTAAAATATTAGGTGGTATATATATTCCAGTAATTTTATTTTCTATTATAGCTTCTGAGTATTTATATATATCTTTTATTGTTTCTTCTTCGTATAATACTAATGTTGCCCCACTTAATAGTGGCAAAAATATTTCCCATATACTTACATCAAATGAAATATTTGTAGATGCTAAAAATTTATCTTTATTATTAATTTTATTTTGATAGTATTCTTTAAAGGCATATATAAAATTTATTAAATTTTCATGTCTTATTTGTACTCCTTTTGGTTTTCCTGTTGAACCCGAAGTATATATTATATAAGCAATCTCCTCTGGCAAAATTGTATTTTTATATAAAACTTGTTTTTCTTTTTCTATATCTTTATAATCTGCCATTATTTCTTTTATTCCCATAAATTTTAGATTATTATCATGTTTACAAATCATTAACTTGGCATTACTATCTTGCAACATGAATTCTAATCTTTCTTTAGGATATTCTGTATAAAGTGGCATATATATTGCACCAATTTTTAAAATACCTAAAATTGATATTATAAGTTCTATACTTCTATTTAAATTTACTCCTACAACATCTCCTGTTTTAATTCCCTTTTGATTTAGTATATTTGCTATATGATTTGATTTTTCATCAAGTTCTTGATAAGTTATTTCCATATTATTGTATTTTACTGCTATAGTATTTTTGTTTGTAGAAGTCTGTTCTTCAAATAAGTCTGCTATATTTTTATCTTTTGGATAATCTAATTTATTATCATTAAATTCATATATAATTTTGTTTTTTTCGTCGTCATCTAACATAGAGACATATTTTATTTCTATCTCAGGATTTTCAATTATAGAATTCAATATATTTAAATAGTGCTCGGCAAATCTACTAATAAATTTGTTATCAAACAGTCCTGTCCAATATTCAAAAGAAAGTTTCATACTATTTTCTAATGGTACAACCTCTAAAGATATATCAAATTTAGATGTTTTTGATTTTGGTACATAATATTCTGCTGAAATTTCATATAATTTAGTATTTTCAACTCCATTATTTTGATAAGCAAACATTGTATCAAATAAAGGATTTCTGTTTGTATCTCTTGGTATATCTAATTCTTTTATCAAAACATCAAATGGATATTCCTGATGTGAAAAACACTCAACACAATGTTCCTTTACTTTATTTAAGAATTGCATAACTCTATCATTTGATGATAATTGCTGTCTCAAAGGTAAGCTATTAGCAAACATTCCTAACAATGGTTCTAGCTCATGACATATTCTTCCTGATACAGGTGTTCCAACAATAATATCATCTTGTCCAGTATATTTATATAATAAGATATAATATGCTGAAAGCATTATCATATAAGGCGTCATATTATTATTTTGAGTTAGTTTTTCTATTTTTTCAGTTGTTTCTTTTGGAATAATTTTTATATAACATTCTCCTTTATAATCTCTTTTTACAGGTCTAGCATATGTTGTTGGCATATTCAATATAGGAATTTCATTTTCAAATTGTTTCTTCCAAAATTCTTTACTTTTTTCAAAATTATTGTTTTCTAATTGCTCATTTTCCCATACAGCAAAGTCCTTATAATTAATTTGTAAATCTTCTAACTCTTCTCCTTTATACAAGCTTATAACTTCATTTAAAAATATTTTTAATGATCCGCCATCCAATATTATATGATGAACATCTAGCATAAGTAAATATTTTTTATTTGGTAATTTTATTAAATATATTCTTAATAGTGGTGGTTTATTTAAGTCAAATGGTTTTTGATATTTATAAAAGATTTCATCTATATTATTTGTTTTTTCTTCTACTTCTTTTATTTCGACTTTCAAGTTTTTTGCTATTTTTTGTACTATTTCACCATTTTCTGTAATATCAAAATATGTTCTTAACACTTCTTGCCTATCAACAACTTTATTAACTGCTTCTTGAAGTTTTTTTGAGTCAAATACATCATCAATTATTAGACCACCTGTAATGTTATATAAATTCAAATTTTTGTCTATATTACTAGTTAAATATACTCTTTTTTGAGCAGATGATGTTGGATAATATTCTGCTTCTTTTGCTTTTTTTATTTTTAAAACTTCTGTATTATTTTTTACTTGTTCTGATAATTTTCTAACTGTAGGATATTTGAATATATCACTATACGTTATACTTAAATTTTCCTTAGCCATTTGCGCTTGTACCATCAATGCTGTAATTGAATCTCCTCCATATTCAAAGAAATTATCGTCTATGCTTATTTCTTTTAATTTTAATACTTTTTTAAAAATATCGTATATTATTTGCTGTTTTGGATTTATCGGTTTAATTATTTCTTTTTCTCTTTCCATATTATCTACATTTGGAATTAATGCTTTTGAGTCTATTTTTCCATTTGGTGTATATGGAAATTCTTCTAATTCTGTAAAATAAGAAGGTACCATATAATTTGGTAAATATTTATATAAGTGATTTCTTAATTCTGATATTTTAATTTTTCCATTTGAAACGTAATATGCACATATTACTTCTTTATTATTTACAATTTGTTTTACAACTTTTGACTTTTTTATATTTGGAAATTGCATTATTACTTTTTCTATTTCATCTAATTCAACTCTTAATCCTCTTATTTTTACTTGATTATCTATTCTTCCAAAACAATATAGTTCTCCTTCTTCATTAAATTTACAAATGTCTCCTGTTTTATACATTATATTGCCTTTTAAATATGGATTTTCTATATATCTTTCTTTTGTAATATCTTCCCTATTTAAATATCCTTGTCCTACTCCATCTCCTGAAATATACAATCCTCCCGCAATTCCTATTGGTACTACTTTTAAATTTTCGTCTAACACATAAACTTGTGTATTTGCTATAGGTTTTCCTATTGTTATCTCTTTTTCATTTGTTAAGTCCTTTGCTGTTGACCATATTGTTGTTTCTGTAGGTCCATACATATTAAATATTTTTGCATTAGAATTTTTTTGTAATTCTATAAATACTCTTTCATCTAAAGGTTCTCCTCCGACTAATATATCAGTCATATTATTTAAAAAAGCTAAATTTTCTTGGTCTTCAAATATTAGCGAATATCTAGATGGTGTTGTTTGCATAATATTAACTTTATTTTTTAGACATAATTTATTCATTAATATTGGTGTATTTTGTTCATTTTCATTTGCCAAAACTAAAGTTAAACCAGAAGTCAATGAGCCCCATAATTCTAATCCAAATATATCAAAACATATTGTTGTAACAGATAACATGACTTTGTTCTCATCTAGATCTATAATTTGTTTCATTCCTATTATGAAATTATATAAATTTTGATTAGTAATTTTCACTCCTTTAGGTTTTCCTGTAGAACCAGAAGTATAAATTACATATGCTAGATTTTCAGCCTTAGTATATTTTTTGAAATTTTCAATATCTTGTGAATATATTTCTGTATTATCATAATCTGCAAATATTTTATTGTCATATTTTATGTTATTTAATAATTCATGGTTAGCTATAAGAAGTTTTGCATCACTATCTTTTAGCATATACTCTATTCTATCTTGAGGATATGTTGGGTCTATAGGTACATAACAAGCTCCAGCTTTTAATACACCTATAATAGAGCTTAAAAGTTCTATTGACCTTAACATCATTATTCCAACAATATCATTTTGTTTTATTCCTCTATCTCTTATGTATTTTGCTATTTGATTTGCTTTTTCGTTTATCTCTTTATATGTTATTTTTTTATCCTCAAATACTACCGCAATTTTATTTGGATTTTTTTGAACTTGTTCTTCAAAAAAATCTATAACTGTTCTGTCTTTTGAATATTCTAATTTTGTAGCATTAAATTCATTAAGTATTTTATTTTTTTCTTTTGCAGAAATGATTTCAATATCTTTTATTTTTATATTACTGTCTAACATAATGCGGTCAATAACATTCATATAATGTTCAAACATTCTTTCAATAGTTTGCATCTTAAACAAGTCTGTACAATATTCTAGATTAATTGTATGTATTTGAGGCTTTATTTCTAAACTTAAATTAAATTTTGCTATATGGTTATATAATTCTATTACTTCACATTCTTTGTCATCAATTTTTACTGTACGTTCCTCTTTATTTTGATATGTAAACATTATGTCAAATAGTGGGTTTCTAGAATTATCTGTTTGTATACCTAGTTTTTTTAACAACATATCAAATGGATATGGTTGGTTTGATAAATCATTTAAAATTTGGTCTTTCATTTTGTTTAAAAAGTCTTGAAATGTTTCTTCTGGATTGATTTTTCCGTCAATTACGATGTTGTTTACAAACATTCCTATTATTCTTTTTGTTTCATTTATGTCTCTGTTTGCAATTGGAGTTCCTAATATTATTTCTTCTTGTCCTGTATATTTATATAATAATACCAAAAATGTCGATATAAAGAATATATATGGTGATACTCCTATTTTTTTTGCATATCTCTCTATTTTTCTAAATTCTTTTTCTTCTAGTACTTTTGTTATTTTATCCCCTTTATAACTTCTATATGCTGGTATTTTATAATCATATGGCAAATTTAATTGGGTAAATTTAGTATTTTTAAATTTATTTAGCCAATATTTTTCATCTTCTTTTATTTTTTCACCTTTATTAAAGTTGTTTTCCCATACTGCATAATCTTTATATTGGATTGGAAGTTTCTTTAAATTATCTCCATTATAAATTCTGTTAAATTCTATAATCAAGTTATTTAAAGAAGTTCCATCCATTATTATATGATGTGCATCTATTAATAATAATGTTTTCTTATTATCTAAATAATGAATTTCTGCTCTTATTAATGGTTCATTTTCTAATTTAAATGGTTTTGAGAAATGGTTCAATATTTTTTTTAAATCTTTCTCCGCTTCTTTATATACAGGTATTTCTATTTCAATATCATCATCTACTTTTTGAACAATATATTCATCTTGCAAAATAAATGCTGTTCTAAGTGTTTCATGCCTTTCTATTATTTTTTGTAGTACTGCTTTTATCTTGTTTTCATCTAAAAGTCCATCAACTAAAATACCTCCAGGCATATTGTAAACAGTATTGTTTTCTCCTATCATTTTTGCATGATAATAAATTCTTTTTTGAGCTGTTGATAATGGATATACTTCCTGTTTAGGTGCTGGATAAATTTTTATTTTGTCATTTCCTATTTCTTTACTTACTTTTATACAATCTGAAATATCTTGTATAGTGTTATTTGATAATATATCTTTTAGATGTAGCTGAACATTAAATTTTGAAGCTATTTTAGTCAATAATGATATTGCTGTTAATGAATCTCCACCTAAGTCAAATATTGTATCTGTTAAGCTAATGTGTTCTACATTAAACATATTTTCTATTATCTTTATTAATTCTTCATCTATTTCATTTCTTGGTTTTATTATTTTTTTATTAGTTTCTTTTATTTCTGGGTCAGGCAAAGCTTTTCTATCTATTTTCCCATTTGGTGTGTGTGGCATTTGATGTAGCCTAATAAAATATTGAGGTACCATATATTGTGGTAATTTAGATTGTAGTACTGTTTTTATAACACTTTCATCAACTTGTCCATTTTGAGTATAATATGCACATAATGCCTCTCTACCATTTACTTGTTTTTTTATTACAACACAATCAGCAACATTATATATAGATTGCATCTGTCTTTCTATTTCTGAAAGTTCTATTCTTAATCCTCTTATTTTTACTTGGTTGTCAATTCTTCCATAACATGTAATTTCTCCTTTTTCATCAAAAGCTCCTAAATCTCCTGTTTTATACATTATAGTTCCTGGAATAAATGGGTTTGAAATAAAACTACTTTCAGTTTGTTCTTTTTTATTCATGTAGCCTCTTCCAACTCCATCACCTGAAATATACATTTCTCCAATGGTACCTTGTGGCAATAGTTTTTTGTTTGTGTTTAATATGTATATTTGAGTATTTGCTATTGGCCTTCCAATTGTGACTTTTTCTTTATCTTTAACTTTTTTTGTACTAGAGAAAATTGTAGTTTCAGATGGTCCATATCCATTATATATTGTTACTTCTGGAATAATTCTTACTAAGTTATTTACAAGTGTTCTTGGTAATTGCTCACCTGCAAGCATTATATATTTTAAGCTTTTTAAATTTTCTTCATTTATATTATTATCTAAATGGAATTTCATTACTGAAGGTGTTGTTTGAATAATTTCTATTTGATTTTCTTTTATTGTTTTTTCTAGTTCTGCTGTTATTTTCTGCTCATTTTCATTTGTCATGTATACAGTTAATCCTCTTGTTAATGAAATTAATGTTTCAAATTCAAATATGTCAAATGAAACAGTTGTTATAGAGATTATTTTATGTGGTTTTTCGTCTTTTAAATATTCTATATTTTCAATCATTGCATAATAAAAATTACTTAAATTTTGCTGTGTTAGCATTACACCTTTTGGTGTTCCTGTTGAACCAGATGTATATATTAAATATGATAAATCTTCTGGCTCTGAAATATTTTCAAAGTTCTCTTCATTTTTTCCATAAATTTCTTTATTATTTAATTTTATATTTATTACTTTCTTATCAGTTTTTATTCTTTGTTTTTGCTTTTCATCTGTTAATAAAAATTCAGCATTACTGTCTTCTAACATATATTCAATTCTGTCGTCTGGATAGCTTGGATCTATTGGAATATATGCTCCTCCTGCTTTTAATACTGCAAGAATTGCTATTAATACTTCTGCAGAACGTTCTTGCATTATTCCTACTATTGTGTCATTTGCTACACCATTTCCTCTTAAATATGCTCCTAAACTATTGGCTCTTTGGTTTAATTCTCTATATGTTAATACTTTATTTTCAAATACTATAGCTATATTGTTTGGCGTTTTTTCTACTTGTTCTTCAAAATATTTAATAATTGGTTTTTCTGTGTCATATTCTAAATATGTTTGATTAAAATCTAATAATAATTTTTTCTTTTCGGTTGATGTAATTATTTCTATATCTTTTATTTCTATATTTTCTCTTTGTATTACTTGTAAAATTATATTTACTATTCTTTTATGAAGTTTTTCTATATCACTACCTTCATAAATGCTTGTTTTATAGTCATAAGCTATATTTAAACTTCCTGTATCATTTAAGTCAAATATTTGAATATCCATATTTTCCGCACAACAACCATTAAATGTCCATTCTGTTCTATATTTTATTCCCGCTTCATTTGTCTGGGCATTTGTTATTTGATATGAAATTAAAATATTATATAAGTTTGGTAATTCCTTATTTTTTTCTCTTAAATTCTCTAATAGGCATTGATATGAATATTTTTGATGTTTAAGCATTTGCATAGAATCTTCTGCAATATTTTTTATAAATGTTTTAAAGTCTTTTATTCCATTTAAGTTAATTCGTAATGGCTCCATATTTATAAACATTCCTGCTGCATTTTTTTCTTTGAAATTTGTTCTGTTAAGTATTGGTGTTCCTATTACGAATTCTTCTAAATTTGAAATCTCAGATATATATATTGCATATACAGCCATAAAAAAGTTGTATAATGAGATTCGGTTTATTTTACAGTATTTTTTTATTTTTTCTACTTTATTTTTTTCTAATGTAAATTGCTTTCTTTCTCCTGTTGCATCATTTAAGTCTATATTTCCTTTTTTGCTTCCAGGTATTGTTGCTACTTCTGGTATTGTTTGGAATTTTTCTTCCCAATATTTTTTGTCTCTTTGATATTTTTCACTTTTTTGATATTCTTTTTCAGATTCAATATAGTCTATATATGAATATATAGCCTTTGTTTCGATTTCTTTATTTTGTTTTAGTGCTGAATAAGTTTTTATGATTTCATTACAAATGAACGCAAGTGTCCATGCGTCAGAAATTAAATGGTGTACATTGAGCATAAAAGCTCCTTTACCATTTTCAAATTTAAAGATATAAAATTTAAAGATTTCAGAATTTTCTAAATTAAATGGCGTTTTTACAATTTTTTCTCTATATTTTTCTAACTCTTTTAAGCCCTCGACTTTAATAGTATCTACCTTTACCTTTTTTGACTCAGATAATACCTGTTTTACTTCCCCATTTATTATTTTAAATTTCAATTTAAAATTATCGTGTTTTTGACATACAATTTCTATAGATTTTTCTAATTTATCGAAATCAACATTTTCATCTATTACTGCAGTTCCACATATATTATTAACAGAACTTCCTTTGTAATATTGCTCTGTTACCCATATTGATTTCTGTGGGTTTGTTAATTCTTTCATTTATTTACTACATCCTTTTCATTATTTTCAGTTTTTTATTTTAGTTATAATTCATATAATGATTTGCAAATATGCAAATCATTATATGAATTAACTTTAAAAATATGATAGCTGATATTCAGCCATAAACCTTAAATAGTTCAAAACAATATTATATTAAGTTTTGTGTCAAGTTGTGAGTATTTTGTTTGTATCATGAAAAATTTTATTGTTGATATGATCTTAAGTCAATTCCATATGTTTGGTATACCCAATCATAGTAATCCCATGTTTCTAATGTTTCTGGTAATCCATAATCTATTCCATAAGTTTCTACTGTAACTTTTGAAATTATAACATCTTCAACTGGTGTACTTTTTTCTGTTTCTTCTGTTGTTTCTTCAGCAGTTTCCTCTGTTGCTTCTTCTGTTGAGTCAGAAGTTTCAGCTTCTTTTACATCAACAGATTCAATTGCATGTACAACATCCATTCCTTCTATTACTTTACCAAATGCTGCATAACTTCCATCTAGTGAGTTATTATCTTCAGTCATAATGAAAAATTGTGAACCTGCTGAGTTATAACTTTGTGTTGTTAATGTTGAAGAATAAGATGTATAATCTGCTCTTGCCATAGATATTACACCTTCTTTGTGTTTTATTGTGTTGTCATATCCATTTGCTAAAAATTCCCCAACAATGTTATATTCTCTGTCTTGATCTTCACTGATGTTTGGCTCAATATCACTTAAACTTGGAAAACCTGTTCCATCTCCATTTTTATCTCCACCTTGTATCATGAACCCTTTTACTACTCTATGAAATTTTAATCCATCGTAAAATCCATTGTTTGCTAATGCTATAAAGTTTGAAACTGTTTGTGGTGCTTCTTCTGGATATAATTCTAATTTTATTGTTCCAAAATTTTCAACCTCCATTGTTACAATAGGATTTTTTACTTCCATTGTTGCTTTTCTGTAATATCCATATGCAAGTCCACCTATCAATACTAAAATTATTATTAATGCTATTATTGTTATTATGTTTGATTTTTTTCCCATTTTTTTCTTTCCTTTCTTTCAAGGCTAAATAATTCGTTATTTTTTTATTTTAAGCCTTATATTAAATTTTCGAATGCAAATTGTTCTTGCATTTTTTTCAAATATTGTTTTATTGCTCCTGCTCTTACTTCTCCAATTCCTTCAACCTTATCTAAGTCGCTTATTTCTGCAACTAATATGTGTTGAAATGATTTGAATGATTTTACTAAATTATCTACTATACTACTTGGCATTCGCGGTACTTTATTTAAAATTCTATATCCTTTTGGATATACTGCAAGTTCTTCAAAATTTTCAAAACTTTCATATCCTAATATTTTTGCAATTGTAGAAGGTTTTATTAAATCCTCATGTAATAGATCAGATAATTCTTTTTGTATTTCTTCTACTGGCTTGTCAACAACTACATAGTCTTTTATTAATTGGCTTTCTTCTTTTTCTAAGCCTCCTATTAATTCTTCAAGTTGCATATTTACTAGTCTGCCATCTTCTCCTAGTTCATAAATTTGTTTTTGAATTTCTTCTACAATTCTCATTACCATTTCTGCTCTTTGTATTACTGTTAGTACATTATCTAAAGTTACTATATCATTGAATTCATATTCAGTTAATATACTTAGTTTGCTATCATATACTTTTCTGTACTTTTCTAATGTTTGTATTGCTTGATTTGCCTTGTTTAGTACCATATCTCTATCTTCTAATACATATCTGTAGTTTCCTTTAAATACTGTTATGATATTTCTTCTTTGTGATATGCTTATTACTAATTCTCCAGTTTGTTTTGCTGTTCTTTCTGCTGTTCTGTGCCTTGTTCCTGTTTCTACTGTTGGTATTTGGTATGATGGTATTAGTTGTGCATTTGCAAATAAGATTCTTTTCATATCACCACTTAGTACTATCGCACCATCCATTTTGGCTAATTCATATAGTCTGGCTGAAGTGTATTCTTCATTTATATTAAAGCCTCCATCAACAATTTCATTTATTACTTCTTGTTTGTCTGTAATTAGCAATAAAGCTCCTGTTCTTGCTTTTAATATATTTTCTAGTCCATCTCTTATTGGTGTTCCTGGGGCAATTTTCTTCAATATTTCTGCTATTGGGTCTTCTTTTAATGTCATCACCTTGCTCTCATTCCTTCCTTTTGCTTAGCTCTTATTATTTGTATTCTTCTGTAAAATAATTTTTTATTTTATTCCGAGCTTTTTCAAAGCTTCCCCTATATTTTTCACACCTATTATATCTAATTTGAATTCATCTTTCAAGCCTTTTTTATTATTTTCTGGAATTATACATGTTTTAAATCCCAATTTTTCTGCTTCTTTTAGTCTTTTTTTTTTTTTTTTTATTCTTCTAACTTCTCCTGTTAATCCTACTTCGCCCATTATAACTGTGTCTTGAGGAATTGGAACATTTTTGTATGCTGATGATACTGTTGCTATAATTCCTAAATCAACTGCTGGTTCATTTAGTTTCATTCCTCCCGCTATATTTAAATATACATCTTGTGTACCTAAAGCTAATCCTGCACATTTTTCAATTACTGCAATTAATACTGCTAATCTGTTATAATCAAATCCGTTTGCAGTTCTTTTTGGTATTCCAAATACTGATTGTGCTGTTAGTGCTTGCATTTCTACAAGTATTGGTCTTGTTCCTTCCATACTTGCTACTATACATGAACCTGAAGGATTATCATCTCTTTCTGTTATTAATATGTCTGATGGATTCGATACTTCACACATTCCTTCTTGTTTCATTTCAAACATTCCTATTTCGTTTGTTGAACCAAATCTGTTTTTTACTGCTCTTAATATTCTATATGTGTTGTATCTTTCTCCTTCTAAATATAAAACTGTGTCTACCATGTGTTCTAATACTCTTGGTCCTGCTATATTTCCTTCTTTTGTTACATGTCCTATAATAATTGTTGTAATTTGCTGGGATTTACATATTCTCATTATTTGAGATGTTATTTCTCTTACTTGACTTACACTTCCAGCAGCTGCTGATATTTCATCAGAATACATTGTTTGTATTGAATCTATTATTACTAGTTTTGGGTTTGTTTTTTCTATTGCTTCTTTTACTATGTCTATATCTGTTTCACCTAGAAATAGTATGTCTCCATTTTTTACTCCTAGTCTATCTGCTCTTAATTTTATTTGCTCTGCAGATTCTTCTCCAGATACATATAAAACTTTTCCTTCTCCTTGTACTTTTTCACATAATTGCAATATTAAAGTTGATTTTCCTATTCCTGGTTCTCCTCCTAATAATATTAGTGAGCCTTTTACTAGCCCTCCTCCTAATACTCTATCTAATTCTGCATATCCTGTTGATGTTCTGTTTGCTTCTTGCCCAACATATTCATTTAGTGGTTTTGGCGTGTTATTTATCTTCTTTTCAACTTTGTTTTCTTCTGTGTATTTTTCTATTTTTTGCTCGTAGAATGTGTTCCAACTGTTGCATGCAGGACATTTTCCTAGCCATTTTGGAGATTCGTTTCCACATTCACTGCAAACAAATATTGTTTTTGGTTTTGCCATTTGATTGAATGTCCTTTCTTTAATTTATTATTTTGCTTGTTAATTTTATTGCTAGATTTTGCGCTTATATTCTTATTTTTTTATTATTTACCACCTTATTTTACAATAATCGGAAAAATTTAGCAATAGTTCATTATGATTAAACTTAATTTTTGGTGGCAAAATTATTCTATAACATATTGCTTTAAATAGTTTTAATTCCTTTTATTTCCTTTGATTTTAGTCTTTTAGCATGTTATTATATTTATGAGGTGATTTTATGCAAAAGATAATTTTAGCTATAAAAAATTTAGATAAAGATACATATAAAATTATGAAATACGGTTTATTGTTTTCTACATTTCTAGCACTTGCTTCTGTAGGAGTATTGCTTGCATATATTTTTCTTGGTTCTGCTTTTTTTTACCATTTGGGCTTAGCTTTGCTTAAGTCAAGTTTTACTTTTGCAGTTGAGTTTATTATTTGTGGAATTGTGGTTGATTTTATAAAAAAACAAGGGATTTAAATTTTCAACTTTAATAGACTACCATCTTAACTTGTCAATATTATCTAACATAATTTTTAAATAAAAAGAGAGACTTTGATATTTCAAATCTCTCTATACTTTTTTATTTTTTTAATTCTTCTACAAACATCTTGTTAAGCATTTGTGGGTTAGCTTTTCCTTTAGTTTCTTTCATAGCTTGTCCTACTAAAAATCCTAAAGCTCTTTCTTTTCCACCTTTATAATCTGCAACAGATTGAGGATTTGCTTCAATAATTTTTAGTACTACATCTTTAATTGCACCCTCATCAGAAATTTGTATCCAACCTTTTTCTTTAATGATCTCTTCTGGGTCTCTAGGATTTTTAAATAGTTCAACTAAAACCTTTTTACCTATACTTGAACTTATTGTTCCTTTGTCTATTAGCATTACTAGCTTAGCTAATTGTTTAGCGTCAAATG
The DNA here is from genome assembly GCA_944393735.1 of uncultured Clostridia bacterium. GTDB lineage: Bacteria > Bacillota > Clostridia > TANB77 > CAG-508 > CAG-269. The sequence goes on along the minus strand of CALYBE010000001.1, from coordinate 36,698 downwards.
GTATTTCTATTGGGTCCATTTCTGTTTCATTCAAAATTCTAGAAATATCTGAAATAATCCAGTTATTTACTGCCTTATAATTACCACATATCTCGCCTGCTTTCTCGAATAAGTCAGATAGATATTTAGATGATGTGATAATTCCAGCATCTTTTTCTGATAATTTGTAATCATTTAAGTATCTCTGTTTTCTGCTTTCTGGCATTTCTGGTAATGTTTTTCTGATATTTTCTATATATTCTTCTGATAGTTTTATTGCGACTAAATCTGGTTCTGGGAAATATCTATAATCTTCAGCATTTTCTTTATCTCTCATTGAAAATGTTTTTCCAGATACTTCATCCCATTTTCGAGTTTCTTGTTCAACTGTTCCTCCATTATCTAGTACTTCAACTTGTCTACCTATTTCATATTCTAGTGCTCTTGTAATGCTTCTAAATGAGTTCATGTTTTTCATTTCTGTACGTGTTCCTAGTTTTTGAGAACCAATTGGTCTGATTGATGTGTTTACATCTGCTCTATATGAACCTTCTTGCATTTTACAGTCTGATACTTCTATATATTCAAGTATTGATTTTAATTTTTTTAAGTAGCTATCTACTTCTTCTATTGAACGGAAATCTGGTTCAGATACTATTTCTATTAGTGGTACTCCTGCTCTATTTAAGTCTACAAGTGCTCCTCCACCTAAGTCATCATGATCTAGTTTTCCTGCATCTTCCTCAATATGAATACGTGTTATTCCTATTTTCTTTTTTCCTTTACTTGTCTCTATCTCGATATATCCATGCTCACATAAAGGTTTGTCATATTGTGATATTTGATATGCTTTTGGTAAATCTGGATAAAAATAGTTTTTCCTATCGTTTTTACTATTTCTTGATATTTCACAATTTGTTGCAAGACCTGCCTTTACTGCATATTCTACAACTTTTTCGTTTAACGTTGGTAATGTTCCTGGCATTGCCATACATATTGGGCATACTTGTGTATTAGGTTTTGCTCCAAATTTTGTAGGACAACTACAAAATATTTTTGTTTTTGTTGAAAGTTCTGCGTGAACTTCTAACCCCATTACTACTTCATAATCTTCTCTTGCCATTTGTATGTAAACCTCCTTATTTTTTGTATTAAATTTTTAAATATTATCTATTATTCCATAAGCAATTTTCATTGAAAGTATTCTCCTAACTGCTTTATTTATTAGGTTTTCATTTATTTTTTTATCTTCTATTGCTTTTAAAATTTCTTGTTTTTGTTCTACAAAATCTGATGAAATTAGCATATCATTTCCAGCTAGTACTGCTTGTACTGCTACATCTCCATTCTCAGCATATGTTTTTACTGCATCCATTGATAAATCGTCTGTCATAACTATTCCAGAAAATTTTAAGTCTTCTCTTAGAATTTTGTGAACATTTTCTGATAATGATGCTGGATAATTTTCATCCATTGCTTTTACTACATTATGACTTACTAAGATACATAGCCCTCCTGCTTCTATTCCACTTTCAAATGGTAGAAAATCAGATGTTTCAAATGTTGAGTATGGCCTTTCATCAATAGCAATTCCAGTATGTGTGTCTACATTATCGCCATACCCTGGGAAATGTTTCATAACAGAAATCATATTATCTTCATTCATTGTTTGTATTAGTCTTGCTACATATATTGCAGTTTTTTCTGCTCCTCTTCCATATGATCTTTTATACATAAATGAACTAGTTTTTGTTGGAACATCTACAACTGGTGCTAAGTTCATATTTAATCCTATACTTTCTAATAATTTTGATTTTTCTTTTGAGTCTTCTAATATTTTAGGTAATTGACCTTGCTTCCATATATCTTGTGGTGATTGAAATTTTGAACTTCTAAATGCTTTATGAGAACTTACTCTTACAACTGTTCCTCCTTCTTCATCTACTCCAAATATAAGTCCTATTTTACTTGCTTGTTGATTTTCTGTTAATTCTTTTAATATGCTTTCTTTAGTTTCATTATCAAAGTCTTTTCCAAATAATATATATCCTCCTGGTGCTTCATTTTTTATTTGATTTATTACTCCATTATCTGGATATCTTACTAAAAACATTTGAGCAACTTTTTCTTCTATTGTCATATCTTTCATTATTTGTTCTGCTTGCTCATAATATTTTGCAAATAATTCATTTGAGACATCTTCATCATCATTTTCTGGTGGATTTGTTGTAGTAGTTTGCGTAGTATTTGTTTCTACATTTGCTTGTGTGTTTTCATTTGGATTAGATATATCATTATCGTTTTCTGTTTCTAAAGTTGAACTTGCATTAGAGCTTAAATCCTCATTTAATTTAGTGTTTTGTTCATTTATATCTTTCACAACAAGTACTGTTGCTATTACACATAATATCAATAATATGCTTATTAATATCTTTGTTGATCTTGATATTTTTTTCACTTTTAATCTCCTTATTCTTCTGCCTTAAGTGGTAATTTAAGGACTTTACTAAAAACCTTACTAGAAAAAATGCTTATTATTTTTTTCAACATAGCTCTTTGCTTTAGGATTTTTGTTTTGTTGTAATCTATTAAGTTCTTCTATTTGCATAATGATTGTTTTGCTTTTATCTTCAAAACATTTTTCTTTGACTTGTCCTTTTTCATATTCAGTAATTCTAAATTCTAGCTTTGTAATTTTATCCATTAATTCATTATATGGTATATTTTCAATTAGTTCATTATATTCTTGTAAAAATGTTATCGCTGCTTTGTATCATATAATAAAATTTGTGATATTCTTAATTTTAGTGGTTTTAGTTGTTCATTATATATTTTGTTTTTTTGTCCTGCTGTAAACTTAAAATCATCACCCATTTTTTATTCTACCTTTTTGATTTATTTTTTAAAAGTAGGTTTGTATTTTTCTCTAAATTTTGTTTCTTGTTCATAAGCATATGCTGTTTTTATAATTGTTTCTTCACAAAATTTATTTCCTATTATTTGCATTCCTATTGGCATACCTTCACTATCAACTCCACATGGTACTGAAATTCCTGGTAAACCAGCAATATTTACAGAAACTGTACAAATATCTGCTAAATACATTTCCATTGGATTATTTGATTTTGAGCCTAATTTAAATGCTGTTGTTGGTGATGTTGGGGTTATAATTACATCATATTTTTCAAATGCTTTATTAAATTCATTCATTACTAATGTTCTAACTTGTTGTGCTTTTTTGTAGTATGCATCATAATATCCTGATGATAATACATATGTTCCAAGTATAATTCTTCTTTTTACTTCTGCACCAAATGCTTCACTTCTTGATTTTTTATAAATTTCTTTTAATGTTTTTGCTTCTGGTGATCTATATGTATATCTTATTCCATCATATCTTCCTAAATTTGAACTTGCTTCTGCACAAGCAATTATATAATATGTTGCTAATGCATATTTTGCTATGTCTAATGAGAATTCTTCTACTTCTGCTCCCATTTCTTTATATTTTGCAATTGCTGTTTCTAAACATGATTTTACTTCTGGATTAATTCCCTCTCCATAAAATTCTTTTGGAACTCCTATTCTTAAGCCTTTTATATCTTTTTGTAATGATTTTGTATAATCTTTTGAACCTACATCTACTGATGTTGTGTCTTTTTCATCATGTCCTGCAATTACATTTAATAGTATTGCACAATCTTGTACATCTTTTGTGAATACTCCTACTTGGTCAAGTGATGATGCAAATGCTACTAATCCATATCTTGAAACTAGTCCATATGTTGGCTTTAAACCTACAACTCCACATAGTGCAGCTGGTTGACGTATACTTCCTCCAGTATCTGTTCCTAGTGCCCATGGTACCATATTTGCAGATACTGCTGCTGCAGAACCTCCTGATGAACCTCCTGGAACTCTACTTAAATCCCATGGATTTCTTGTTTTCTTAAAATATGAATATTCAGTGGAACCTCCCATTGCAAATTCATCCATATTTAGTTTTCCTAAATCTATCATTTCTTCTGCATTTATTTTTTCCATTACTGTTGCATCATATGGTGCAATGAAATTTTCTAACATTTTTGATGCACATGTTGTTTTTACACCTTTTGTACAGATAATGTCTTTTATTCCTATTGGTATTCCTGCTAAATCTCCTACTTTTTCTCCATTATCTATTTTGTTTTGAATTTGTTTTGCTTGCTTCATTCCTTGGTCTGTTAATTCTGTTATAAACGCTTGTACTTCTGGCTCTTTTTCTTTTATTCTATTAACATATGCTTCATTTATTTGAGTTATTGTTAACTCTTTATTTTTTAATTTTCCTTGTAATTCATGTACTGTTAATTCTGTAATATCCATTTGCTTCCTCCTTTAATTTTAAGTTTTAATCAAGTGTTAGTCAAGCACCTTTGGAATTTTAAACATATGCTTGTCTTGTTCTGGTGCATTTTGTAATAATCCTTCTATGTTATCAAATGTTTTTACTTCATCTTTTCTAAATATATTTTTTGCTTCATTTGCTCCTATTGTAATGTCTAATCCTTCAGTAGGTGCATTATTTACTATATTTGCAAAATCCAATATTTCTTGTAAATTTAAGATGTATTTTTCTATCTCTTCATCTTTTAGTTCTAATTGTGCTAAATTTGCAATATGCAATATTTCTTCTTTACTTACTTGCATTTTATCTCCTCCTTGTTTTTTCAGCTTTGAGTCCTATTATATCATGTTTTTATGTTTTTTTATACTTTTTTTCAAAATTTATTAAATAAATTTCATGTCTTGTCAGTAGGGACGGAGATTTTGACAACTTTTACGATGCTCTCATAACTTTTATCTAATATTTAATTTTACTTTATTGATTATAAATTTTCTATCCGACACTTTGCTTATTTTTTATTTCTTCTGCTTTTTTTAGTATAAGTCTTTTATAAATTCATTGATTAGTTAATTATATAAAAAATGACGTCTTCATGTAATTTTTGGATGCCTTGAAATTATATTTCTCCTTTTACCAAAATAGTGTGATATAATATTTTTTATTATATCACACTGTTTTGGTATTTTTTGTCTAAACTTATAATTATTTGAACTTTTTTATTATATATGTTGTCAAAACCTCCGTCCCCATTGACATTGACACCGACATTATCTTGCTTTGGTCTCAATTTCTTCTTGGATTTTAGCTACAAATTCATCAACTGACATTTGTCCAATGTCTCCATCTTTTCTTGAACGTACTCCTACACTGTTGTTTTCAACTTCTTTATCTCCTATAACTAACATGTATGGTACTTTTTGTAATTGTGCTTCTCTAATTTTATATCCAATTTTCTCATTTCTATCATCTAATTCAACTCTAATTTTTTTGCTTGTCAATAGATTTTTTAGTTTTTGAGCATAGTCTTTTTGATTATCTGTTATAGTTAAAACTTTTGCTTGTACCGGTGCTAACCATGTTGGGAATGCTCCTTTTGTTTCTTCTATTAAGAAAGATATGAATCTGTCTGAAGTTCCAAGTATTGCTCTATGGATTACGACTGGTCTATGTTCCTTATTATCCTCTCCTATATATGTTAAGTCAAATCTTTCTGGTAATGCAAAATCTAATTGACATGTTGGTATTGTTACATCATGGTTTAATGCTGTTTTTATTTGAATATCTATTTTGGGTCCATAAAATGCTGCTTCCCCTTCTGCTTCATAAAAGTCTATTTTCATATCTTTTAGAATTGCTCTTAGCTGTTCTTCTGCTGTTTCCCACATTTCATCATTATCTATATACTTTTCTTTATTATTTTTATCTCTTAATGATAATCTGTATTTAAATGAACTTTCAGCAAACCCAAAGTCTTTTTGATATACTTCTTTAATTAATTTTAATACATTTCCTACTTCTTCTTTTATTTGATCTGGTCTTACAAAAAGGTGTGCGTCATTTTGGCACATTTCTCTAACTCTTTCTAGTCCACAAACTGTTCCACTTGCTTCATATCTAAAGTCATGTGCTAGTTCTCCTATTCTTATAGGTAAATCTCTATATGAACGCATTTTATTTTTATAAATAAGCATATGATGAGGACAATTCATTGGTCTTAAAACTAATTCTTCATTTTCCATTTTCATAATAGGGAACATATCTTCTTTATAGTGATCCCAATGTCCACTTGTTTTGTATAATGCTACATTTGCAAGTGATGGTGTATATACATGACTATATCCTAATTCTATTTCTTTATCTTGTATATATCTTTCTAGAATTCTTCTTATTGTTGCTCCTGCTGGTAGATACATTGGAAGTCCTGAGCCTACAAGTTCATGTGTCATAAATAGTTCAAGTTCTTTTCCAATTTTTCTATGGTCTCTTTGTTTTGCTTCTTCTAATAAATTTAAATATTCTTCTAATTGTGACTTTTTAGGGAATGAAATGGCATATATTCTTTGAAGCATTTTATTTTTTTCATTTCCTCTCCAGTAAGCTCCTGAGACTGATAATAATTTTACAAATTTTATATTTCCAGTACTCATTAAGTGTGGACCTGCACATAAATCTGTAAATTCTCCTTGTTTATAAAATGAGATTGTTTCTCCTTCTGGTAAATCTTCTATTAATTCTACTTTATAACTTTCATTTGCATCTTTCATTAATTTTATAGCTTCTTTTCTTGGAAGTTCAAATCTTTCAATTGGTAAGTTTTCTTTTATTATTCTTCTCATTTCTTCTTCAATTTTTTCAAAATCTTCTTCTGAAAATCTGTATTCTGTGTCAAAATCATAATAAAATCCATTTTCTATTGCTGGTCCTATTGCTAATTGTACATTTGGATATAATCTTTTTATTGCTTGTGCCATTATGTGTGATGTTGTATGCCAATATGCTTTTTTTCCTTCTTCACTATTTTCAAATGTTAATATATTTAAATCACAGTCTTCTTTTAATTCATATCTTATGTCTTCTACTTTTCCATTTACTTCTGCACATGTTGCCATTCTTGCTAGTCCTTCACTTATTTGTTTTGCAACATCTAATACTGTTTTTTCTTTTTCTACCTCTAATACTTTTTCATCTTTTAGTGTTACTTTAATCATAAAAATCATTCCTTTCTTTTAGATGGACTAATGCATATGTTAACAAATTATTTTATAAAATAGTTAAATAATAATTAAAATAGTAATTTACCTGAGTTGCTTACATTTCAATTATAATTTAAGAATTCTTTTCTATACCACAAAAAGCACCCCTATAGGTACATTATACCTATAGGAGTGCTTTATTATATACACGGTTCCATCCTAATTTTAACTTATTTAGATTGTAACGTATCTTGCACGTCTAGTTTATTCACTAGAAATTTAAAGAGTTAGTTTTTCAAATAAGTTTTCCACAATTAGTTCTCAGCCTGTGACTAATTTTCTCTGTTGGTAACCTTTATTTTACTTTTCTCTTATATATTTTTATAATAATTTACTTTTTTATATGTGATTATTGCTCCTACTAATAATACTACTATAGCAACTAATAATGTTCTATTATCTTCTATACCAGTTTTTGGTAAGTCATTTTCTTGTCCTGTTACTGGTGTTGTAGGTGTTTCCGTAATAGGAGTTTCTGTAGATGTGGTTGGGGTTTCTGTAGTAGGTGTGTCTGGAGTTAAATCAATAGTTGGATCTTCTGTAGATGTAGTTGGCGTTTCTACAGTAGTACTTCCACCTGAACCATCTCCACTACTTATTGGATCATCTAAATCTATTACATCACTTACAGGATCATATCCATCATCAACAGCTAAAACATTCATTGACATTGCAAGCATCATAAATGCAAGTACCATAACTAACACAATTTTTAAAATTATTTTTTTCTTCATTCTGAACCCTCTTTCTCATTTTTATCTATAGTATTTAAATATCTCAATTATATTTATACTATATTTTCTTCATAAATGCAAGATTTTTTTTATATTTTTTTATTACATTTATATTACAGCCCAATTCCTACCATTTTTGGGTTTTAAAAATTTTTTGTTATTTACCATTAATCTACTATTTAATACTTAATATTTTTATTTTATATTTATTTTATACATTAAATTTGAATACTACAATGTCTCCATCTTGCATTATGTATTCTTTTCCTTCTTGTCGAACTAATCCTTTTTCTTTTGCAGCTAACATTGAGCCTTCTCTCATTAAGTCTTCATAAGATACTATTTCTGCTTTTATAAATCCTCTTTCCATGTCTGAATGGATTTTTCCTGCTGCTTGTGGTGCCTTAGTACCTTTCTTTATTGTCCATGCCCTTACTTCCGTTTCTCCTGCCGTCAAAAATGATATTAGTCCTAATAATTCATAACTCTTTTTTATTAATTTGTCTAGTCCAGATTCTTCCAATCCTAAAGCTTCTAGCATTTCTTTTTTATCTTGCTCATCTAGTCCTGATAATTCTTCTTCTATTTTTACACATAATGGTATTACATCTGCATTTTCTTTTGAAGCATATTCTTTTACTTGTTTTACCATGTCATCATGTTCTGCATTTGATATTTGATCCTCTGAAATGTTTGCAATGTAAATTATTGGTTTTGCTGTTAATAAAAACATGTCTTTTAACATTTCTTGTTCATCTTCATTGTATTCTAAAGCTCTAGCTGGTATTCCTTTTTCTAGGTTTGCTTTTATTTTTTCAATAAGATTTATTTCTGATTGATATTTTTTATCTGCTTTTAAATTTTTCTTTGCTTTTTCTAGTCTTTTTTCTAGTGTTTCCATATCTGCAAAAATTAATTCTAAATTTATTGTTTCAATGTCTCTTAAAGGATTTACACTTCCATCTACATGGATTACATTCTGATCTTCAAAACATCTTACTACTTGTGCAATTGCATCTACTTCTCTTATGTGTGACAAAAATTTATTTCCTAATCCTTCTCCTTTGCTTGCTCCTTTTACAAGTCCTGCAATATCTACAAATTCTACTATTGCTTTTGTTATTTTTTGTGGTTTGTACATTTTGGCTAAATTATCTATTCTTTCATCTGGTACTGCTACAACTCCCACGTTTGGCTCTATTGTACAAAATGGATAGTTTGCACATTCAGCTCCTGCTTTTGTTATACTGTTAAACATTGTGCTTTTTCCTACATTTGGTAATCCTACTATTCCTATTTTCATTTTTCGTATATGTTAGCCTTTTGGGTTAACTTTTCTCCTTTCTGTCTGGAAGCTTTAATACTTGTGCAGACTTATACTAAACTATTTTCTTATTTCTTTTGTTAATATTTTCTTTTTTACATTTATACTTTTATATTTTACTATATTAATTGCAAAATTGCAATTGTTTTTTCTGATTATGTGGATTATTATTGCAAGATAATGACATTATTATATAACTATTTATGAAATTTTATAAAAAAATAGAAATAAGATTTTATAAGAAACAAAGTCACATATGAAAATTTAAGTTTTTCATATGTGTTATGTAAGTCTAAATTTCCTTTTCAATCAATTTTTCTTAATAAAATAAAAATCGAGACCAAGATTTTCTAAGCAACAAAGTTGCATAATAAAATCTAACTCTTTCATAACTATCTTCTATGGAAACTCACACATTTCATGGGACGACTTTTCTAAGAATATAAAAAAATGCCCCTGTTTTTAAGGAGCATATTTATTATTCTGCTGATTCTTCTGTTTCAGGAGCATTGTATGCATCTAATATTGCTTTTTGAATTTTCTCCCTTGTTTCAGCATTGATTGGATGAGCTATGTCTTTAAATTCTCCGTTTGGAGTTTTTCTGCTTGGCATAGCAATGAATAATCCGTTTTGACTTTCGATAACTTTGATATCATGGATAACAAATTCATTATCGAATGTTACAGAAGCAACAGCTTTCATTCTGTTCTCTGAATTTACTTTTCTTAAACGTACGTCTGTTATTTGCATTGTGTGCACCTCCACTGTTTTTTTAAAATTTGTACATATATGTTGTATTGTTTCTTATGTACTATTTTATTATTCGCCATCGTTTTACTTTTTCCCTCTTTTTTTTATTATTTTTTTGTTTTTTTAAAAAAATTATTTTTTTAATATCAGAAAATAATTACTTTTCATATTATTTTTTTATTTATTATCACAAAAATCTTGAAATTTGCATTATATAAGTATATAATTAATCCTACAAAAGAATTCAATATATCTATTTATGCATTGATATTTATTGAATAAAAGCGAATATTTCAAGGAGTGTTTATAATGCCAAATATTGATAATATAAAAAAATACAAAAAAATACACATGATTGGAATCGGCGGAGTTAGTATGAGCGGAATTGCTGAAATTCTTGTAAACTGGGGGTTTAAAGTTTCAGGTAGTGACCGTACTGATTCTGAAATTTTACATATATTAAAAAAAGCAGGAATAGAAGTTTTTATTGGTCATGATGCCAAAAATATAGTTGGTGCTGATTGCGTTGTTTATACTGCTGCTATTAGTAAAGATAATCCTGAATTAGTACACGCAAAAGAACTTGGAATTTCTACTATAGAAAGATCTGATTTTCTAGGTGAACTTACTAGATGTTATAAAAATACTATTGCTATATCTGGTACTCATGGAAAAACAACTACTACTTCTCTTGTTGCTCTATGTTTTGTAGAAGCTCAAAAAGACCCAAGTATTCAAGTTGGCGCAATAATAAAAGAACTTGGAGGAAATTACAGAGTTGGAAATAGTGAAAATTTTATAATTGAAGCTTGCGAATATGTTGAAAGTTTTTTAAAGTTCAGTCCAAAATCTGAAATTATTTTAAATATTGACAATGACCATTTAGATTACTATAAAAATATGGAAAATGTTAAGAACGCATTTATTAAATATGTTAAGTTATTACCTGAAGATGGACATTTAATCATAAATGCTGATGATGCTAATTGTTTAGATTTACCTGTTTATTCAAAAGCACCTGCTATTAAATATGGTATAGATAATGAAGATGTAGACTTTTCGGCTCAAGACATCAAATTTAACGAAGAAGGCTTTCCAGAATTTGATGTTTATAAGTTTGGTGAATTCTATGATCATTTCAAACTCTCAATTCCTGGCAGACATAATATCTTAAATTCTTTAGCTTGTATTGCATTATGTGATGCTTATGGCATTTCTAAAGAACATATTAAAAGTGCATTAGAGAAATTTACTGGTGCTGATAGAAGATTTGAATTTAAAGGTATGGTTAATGGAGCTAGAGTCTATGATGACTATGGTCATCATCCAACTGAAGTTGCAGCTACTGCTAAGGCTTTAAAAAACAAAAAATATAATAAATCCTGGGTTGTTTTTCAGCCTCATACTTATAGTAGAACATTTAATCTTTTAGATGATTTTGCACATAGCTTACTTTCTTTTGATAATATTATTGTTACAGATATTTATGCAGCAAGAGAAACCAATACTTATAATATTTCTTCTAAAGATTTAGCTGATGCTATTACAGCTTTAGGTAAAAATGCTATATATATCCCTTCTCTTAACGATTGTGCTTCTTATTTGAAAGAACATGTAGAAAAAGATGATATTGTTTTAACATTAGGCGCTGGTACAGTTACTAATATTGGTCCTATGATTGTTGAATAATTTCTTAGAGAAGTAGACTTTTTCATTGGATGAAGTTATCGATTCCAGAGGTAACTTTACTCAAGATAGTATAAAACAGGAGGTATTAACTTATGAAAGTAATTGGTATAACAGGAAAATCTGGCAGTGGAAAATCTACTTTTGCTTCATTATTATCAAAAAAACTTAATTGTAAGTGTGTGGATGTAGATGAAGTTGGACATCAAGCTCTATTTCAACCTGATATATTTAAGGAATTATGTGATAAATTCGGAATAGGAGTATTGGACGAGAATGGTAAAATAGATAGAAAAAAAGTTGGAAATATAGTATTTGCTGACAAGCAAAAAATGAATATACTTACAGATTTAACATGGAATTACATGAATAAAACATTAGATAATTTTCTGCAACAAACTAATAACTTTATGATATTAGATTGGATTTTACTACCCTATACTGAGTATTGGAACAAGTGTAGTTTTAAAATTTTGGTTTTATCTGATGATATAGAAAGAAAAAATAAAGTAATTGAAAGAGATCATATCTCTGAAGAATATTTTTATAAAAGAGATTCAGCTAGTGTTGATTATTCAACTTTTAAATTTGATTATATTGTTAAAAATGATTATCAACCACAAACCTTGAATGAATTGGTAGAGAAAATAACTATACTTTGAAGCAAAAGCGCCACCATTTAAATTAAATGATGGTGCTTTTTACAATATTCAATACTTCTTTTGGAAGATATTTAGAAACATCTTTATCATTTTTTAGTAATTCTATTACCATACTTGAACTAATATTACCTAAACTTCCAGCCCTAATATATATTGTATCTAGTCCAGATAATTCTTCATTTATTGCTGCCATATTTTCTTCACTTTCATAATCCATGCCATTTCTAATTCCTCTTACCAAAAATTTTGCACTATGATCTAATGCAGCATCTACAGAAAGTTTATCATATGATACAACTGTTACATTATCTAACTTTTCACGAATAAGCACTTGTTCTATTGCATTTTTCATTAATTCTTTATCAAATCTTCTCTTTTTGTTTGAGTTAACACCTACCCCTACTATGACTTTATCAAAAAGTTCTGCAGATTTTGCAATTACATGTAAATGCCCATTTGTAAATGGGTCAAAACTTCCTGCATAAAAACCTATTTTCATTATAGCATCTCCCCCTTTTCATATATATATTTTTAGCATAACTTTTACATTTTTGTCAATGGGGACGGAGATTTTGACAATGTGAAGCAGGTGTCTTGACATTTACATAAAATCATGTTACAATTTATAGGATTTACAGCAATTTGCTGTAGTAATTTTTTTATTAACTATATCAGGAAGTAAAGGAGCTTTTTTATGCTAAATCCAAATTTATCAAAAGGTCTATATTTAACATCTAGTGATGGGACAACAAAAAAGAAAATGCGAAATAAAGAATGGGAAATTTCCCGGTCTTCTTTAGCAAAAATAAAAAAAAGTCCCACATATAGTGAGTGTAGGGAATATGCCTGCAAAGACATATGTTTACACACTCAAATAGAAGAACATGGCTTTATTTCAGAGATTCCTCGTGGTACTAGATTCAATTTTCTAGTAAGAGTGGGGACTAAGCTTTCAAATCCTAATGATCCATCAACGTACTTTGGACAGTTTGAAAACAGAAATTATATTTCGTTTTCAACAATTAACAATAAAAATGTATCATATTATGGCTTGGGAGGAAACATTCTGTTTGCTTATAATATGTACCCTGAATTAATTGCTCATATTTTTCCTATGGACTGCGATTCAGATCCACATGCAATAAATGAAGATGATATAACAGAATTTCCTAGCATTTGGCTCACATTACATGATTTAAATATGGCTACACTACGACTTGAAACATACAACCAAGTCACTTGCAAGACAAAACGGAATGGTGAAATTATTAAACCTGCAAGGATTATTGTTATAGATTCTATTAATTCTGAGGTTGAAGCAGTTGCAAAAGCTTTTGGCATTGGGTGTACTATAGTGCATCCCAATAAAAATGCAATTTGTGAAAAGAGTGATCCTTTCTTTTCGTTTGGAAATGAATTAAGTAGTAAAAGAAAAGCCATCTTCAAAAATCTGAAGGAAATGTACTCTCTTGAAGAGCAGCAACGTTTGAAACTATAATCCTGATATTGAAAGAGCAACAATTTTTGAAAAGAAAAAAATTGTTGCTCTTTTCTGTCAATGTCAATGGGGACGGAGATTTTGACAACTTTTACGATGGTCTCTAGTCTCACTACTTTTGTTTAATATTTGATTTTACATTATTGATTATATATTTTTCTAACCGTCTCTCTACTCATTTCTATTCCTTCTGCTATTTTCCTCAGCGAAATTTTATTTTCATCCTTTAAAAATATAATTAGTTTCTTTAACATTTCTTTACTTTGTTTTATAGATTTTAAGTCTATCTTATTTTCTTTTAGATATACTTCGATAATTTTATCACATGGTTTTTCATTCTTTTCATCCACATCAATAAATTCATATTCTACATTACTGTAATCACTTTTAGCCATCGAACTATATTTCTCTTTAAATTCGGTTCTCATCATTTTATAATTTGAATATGGATACTCTTCAGCTTTGTTACATATTCCAGCTTTTACTGGATTATTATGGATATATTTTATGCAGTTATATAAATGTTTTTCACTATATATTCCTTCCGCTTTATACCTATCTCTAAAAACATAGCCAACTCTATTATATTTCTTATTATAATATTTTCCATATGTAGTATTAATTCTTTGCATATATTTACTTAATTGTTCTATTACTTGAGTTTCCACTAGCATATGTGTATGATTATTCATTATACAATATGCTATAATATTGATGTTATGTTCTTCTTTTATTTTATACATTATTTTTATATAATATTTTATATCTTCTGGTTTTTCAAATATAAACCTTTTTTCAATTCCTTGGGTAATTATGTGAAAAAATGGAGTCTTCATGTAATTTCGCGGAAGTCTTGACATTAAATTCCTCCTTAAAAAATAGTATGATATAATGGCAAATATTATATCATACTATTTTTGTATTTTTTGTCGAAATTTGTAATTATTCAAATTTTTTTATTATAAAAGTTGTCAAAATCTCCGTCCCCATTGACCAAATCTCCGTCCCTATTGACCCAAACAGAAACACTTCCTCCATTACAATAGAAAATTCCATTACCCTCTTTGTCAACATATACTGTTTCTTTAACATTTCCTGTGTAATCATAAAATATTTTATTTGCAAGTCTCTTTCCTACATTTATAGTTTTTCCTCCTCCAGGTCCGTCACTCATAATTACTACCATTCCTGAATTTTGGTGTTCATCATCACCAGCTCTTACCCAACCAATAACATCATGGTGATCAAAATAATCTATTTGCTCTCCATATGCAAAGTATTTTCTTGCTTTTATCAATTTTTCTAGCCAATCTCTCATAGGAGCAATATTGCCTGATGGTACTCCATAAAAGTCTCCATAGAAAACACAAGGAAGTCCATCTTTTCTTAATAAAATTAAAGCATATGCTAATGGCTTAAACCAATTTTGTATCCAAGAGAATAGGGCTTGTCCCTGCTCTGTATCATGATTATCTACAAATGTTACAGCTAATTGTGGCATTTCCTTTACTAAAGTATTATCTAATATTTTTGCCATGTCATATTTTCCACCAGAATTTGAAGCTTCGTATAAATTGTAATGAAGTGGAACATCAAATAATGGTATACTTGAATTTGTTTTTTCTATATAATGTATTAGGGCTTTTAAATCCCTGTTCCAATATTCTCCAACACATTGTATTGGCTTTTCTTCACGCATAGCTCTTACCCATTCAGCCATAAATGTTGATTTAATATGTTTTACTGCATCCAACCTAAATGCATCTACTTCTGTTACTTCTAAATACCATTTTCCCCACTTTATAAGTTCTTTAACAACTTCTGGATTATTAAAATCTATATCTGCTCCCATTAAATAATCATAGTTTCCATTTTCTGTGTCTACATTTTGGTCCCAATGTTTTCCACAAAATCTGAATATTCCATTTTTTCTTCCGCTTTCATCCCAATCAGTTCCATTAAAATGAGTATAATTCCATTTGAAATCTGAATATTTATTATTTCTGCCTTTGAAATTATATACTGTCCATGCTATAATTTTTTTTGGCAATGTTTTATCTATATTTCGATTTTTCTGTTCTTCTTCACTTGCATATACTGTTTCTGGTTCATCCGCTCCAATTTTATGATTTAAAACAATATCTGCATATACTTTTATATTGTTTTTGTGTAATTCATTAATTGCTTGTAAATATTCCTCTTTAGTACCATATTTTGTTTCAACACTACCTTTTTGGTCAAATTCTCCTAAATCATATAGGTCATATGCGGAATATCCTACATCATACTTACCTCCTGCACCTTTATATGCGGGTGGTAACCACACGTCAGTTATTCCAATTGTTGCTATATCTTGTGCATTTGCAATGACTTTTTTCCAAAGTTTATCTTCTGGTTTTAAATACCATTCAAAATATTGCATTAGTGTTCGATTTTCTTTCATTTGTTTATTTCCTTTTTTATTCTTTGGAAAGACACGTAATCATATTGTTGTGTCTCTCTAGAATATATTTTAAAAGTGAAAGATTTTCTTATGACAATTTGTTTTTAGAAAATCTTAACTCTTTTTTTATATTCTTACTATACTATAAAAAATAAAAAAAATCAACTAATCGTTTTTTTATATAAATATGTCATTTTATTTAATATCTCTTCGATTTTTTTGTTTATTCTCTTGTTCTCTATTGTTATTTTCATTTTGTTGCTATTATTTTATGTTTTTATAAAAAGATGAGATTTATTAAAGAAAAATTATGGAAAATATGACTTCATAATTTAGAAAATTTTAGGTATAATTGTTTGTTAAGCACTCTTTAGTTCTAATCTTAACTTATCAGCAATCATTGCAATAAATTCACTATTTGTAGGCTTGCCTTTTGCTGCTGAAATTGTATAGCCAAAAATGTTTTCTACAACATCTTGTTGGCCTCTTCCCCAGGCAACTTCAATGGCATGACGGATTGCACGTTCTACTCGCGAAGGGGTTGTGTGAAATTTTTCTGCTATTTCAGGATATAAACTTTTGGTAATTTGATTAATTACATCAATGTCTTTAACTACCATAATAATTGCTTCTCTTAAATATTGATATCCTTTTATGTGTGCTGGAACTCCAACTTCATGTATTACATTTGTAACTAATGCTTCTAAGTTATTTTCTTTATTTTCTGTATTACTTGAAATGTCTATATACTGAGTTTTTGTCATTGCCATATCTTTTGATATGAAATTATTGGCTTGTGTTGGCTTGTAATTTTTTAATTCTCTAATTCTTGAAATTAATAATTCAATGTCAAATGGTTTTACCACATAATATTCTGCACCTAACTCAACTGCTCTTCTTGTAATTTTGTCTTGCCCTACTGCTGATAACATTATACAGATTGGTTTTTTGCTCATTTTTATCATATTTAATTTTTCCAAAACTCCTATTCCATCTAAATGTGGCATGATTACATCTAATAGTACTATGTCTGGTGTTAAATTAGTTATCATGTCTACTGCTTCATTTCCATCTTTGGCTCTTCCAATTACTGCCATATCATCTTGGCTTTTTAAATATGTAGCTAATGTCATGCTAAATTCTTGGTTGTCATCTGCAATTAAAACTTTGATTTTTTCTCTCATGTTTTTTCCTCCTAAATTTTACTGTAAAAAATTTACATTTTTGATTATAATACTTTAGGAAAATTTTTGCAAGAGTTTTTTGGCAATTTTTACCATTTATTTATTTTTTCAACAGTTTTATTTATATATTTTTCTTTAAAGTCTTGAATTTTCTTTATATTTATGTTTTTTGTTTCAATATCTTTCAAAAAAATATTTTTTCTATTTTCTTCCATTTCTATTTTTATATTTATATCTTCTAAATATTCTATATTTATTATTTTAATTTCATTATTTTTACAATAATATTTAAAAAGTTCTAAATTAGCATAATCCAATTTTATTTCTGTTTCTACACCTTTTAATTTATATACTAATTTACATTTATCTATTGCTTTTTGAGTAACTTCTGAATAAGCTCTAACAAGTCCACCTGTTCCTAATAAAATTCCTCCAAAATATCTTGTGAGAACAACTAATACATTACATAAATTAGTCTTTTGTAAAATATTAAGAATTGGTCCTCCTGCTGTACCTGATGGTTCACCATCGTCACTTGATTTTTCTATAAGTCTGCCATTCTCTATTACTCTATATGCTACACAATTGTGCTTTGCATCGTGAAATTTCTTTTTTATGTCTTTTATTTTTTTCTCAGCTTGACTTACATTCTCTACATTCAATATTGTTGCTATGAATTTTGATTTCTTCTCTACTATCTCAGCTGTTTCTTCATTCTGAACTGTATAAAAATTTTCCATAATTTATTATTTTCCTTTCTTAAGAAATAAACATAGGTAAAAAATTAGTTCATAAATTTTTATTAGCAACTGAAATTATTTCAGTTGCTAAATTGATGTTTTACAATTGTTTTAATTATTCTATATCTCCACAATGCTTTCCGGCTGTATATCCTGTTGAATATGCTATTTGCAAATTAAATCCACCTGTATATGCATCTACATCTATTATTTCACCTGCAAAATATAATCCTTTTATTATCTTTGATTCCATTGTTTTTGGGTTAATTTCTTTTGTATCTATTCCTCCACTTGTAATTATTGCTTCTTCAACCGGTCTAAAATCTTTTATAGTAATTTCAAAATTTTTTAATAGAAAAATCAATTTTTTTCTTTCTTCTTTTGTTATTTCATTAACTCTTTTATCTTCATCTATTTTAGATTTTTCAATAATTACTGGAATCATTTTTTGAGGTAATAATTTGTTTAAACTGTGTTTGAATTGTTTATTTTTAAATTCCTTAAAATCTCGTAATATTCTATCATCTAGCTGTTCTTCTGTTAGTGCAGGCTTTAAGTCTATAATAATTTTTATTTTCTTATTCTTCATAAGATTATCAATTTCTTTGTATCTTACTAAATGTGCTGAACCACTTAGTATTATTGGACCAGATATTCCAAAATGAGTAAATATCATTTCTCCAAAGTCTTCATATATTAATTTGTTTTTATCTTCATCTATAAATTTTATTCCTACATTTCTTAGACTTAGTCCTTGCATTTTTTTGCATTCTTCTTTTTCAAAAACTACTAATGGCACTAATGAAGGTTTAATTGCTACTATCTTATGTCCTAATTCTGATGCAATCTTGTACCCATCACCACTTGAACCAGTTAATGGATAGCTTTTTCCTCCTGTTGCCAATATTATTCTGTCTGTTTGAATTATTTCTCTTTGTGTCCTTACTCCTAGGACTTCATTGTTGTTTATTAAGATTTTTTCTACTCTTGTATTTAACATGTATTTTATATGTAATTCGTCAATTCTTTTTAGGAAACAATTTAAAACATCTATTGATTTATCTGTAATTGGAAATATTCTGTTTCCTCTTTCCTCTTTTACTTCTAACCCTTGTTTTTTTAAGAAGTCTATTATGTCTGCATTTGTAAAGTTTTGGAATGCACTATAAAGAAAACGTCCATTTCCAGGGGTATTCTTTATAAATTCACTCATATATAGTGAACTAGTTATGTTGCATCTCCCTTTTCCTGTTATTAATAATTTCTTTCCAAATGCTGGCATTTTTTCTATTATTGTTACATCATTTCTATATTCTTTTGCTGTTATAGCAGCCATCATTCCTGCTGGTCCACCACCTATTACTATTACTTTTGGCATAATTGTTCTTATGCTAGCTTGCTACTAACACTTCCTCCTTTTTAAATTATTTATGTGCAAAGCCATTGTTTTTTGTGCAAAAATCTTTATTTTATCTATAAAATAAGGATTTTTCTTTTATTTTTTTCTCATATTTACATACTATATATTAACAGATTTTAGGTAAAAAATCAATATGAAACAATTTACTACTTTTAAAATGATTATAAATTTCGAGGATTAAGTGAATGGAGGCGGTAAAATTATTTTAGAGATTTTTAATTTTTGCATTGAGTCGAAAAATTTATGAAATATTAATATATCAATATTATTTGGATAATCTTATAAGACATGAATTATAACTTTTGAAACAAAAACTTTAACAAATTCTTGAAAATGTCTTGACAAATCATCAAAATGAGATTAAAATATATACTGTGCTCACAAATGAGCGAACTCAATGGTGGATGTAGCGTAGTTGGTTAACGCGCCAGTTTGTGGCACTGGAGACCGTGGGTTCGAGTCCCATCTTCCACCCCATAACTTTCCAAAAAGAGTGGATTTCAATGTTCGATATTGCAAATTTTGCATCAGTATGAGGACTATATCCACAAAAAATATTTAATACTGGGCTGTAGCCAAGCGGTAAGGCATTAGACTTTGACTCTAACATGCGCTAGTTCGAATCTAGCCAGCCCAACCAAAAATACCCTATTTGAGGGTATTTTTTATTATCTAGGAATAGTTGACATCACTAGTTTTCCACAATTTTAACTGTATTTATTTGGAAATATTTAAAAATTTTTTTCCTATTGCATTAGTTATTGCATTAAAATTTTCATTTATAGTTTCATTTCGTGGGATTGTTATTTCAAATTTATGTTCTTTTCTGGAAGACATCTTTAAACCATTCTTTCGTTTTTATTTTGTCTATATATGTATTTGCACCATATCCTACTTTTTCTCCGTTTCTTTCCCACACTTCTTTCCACGGAGAACCAGTCATATGTGTAAAATCTACAAGGGTCATTGCTGGTACATCTTTAAATACATTATATATTTGGTCTAGTAATTTCTTTTTGTCTTCAAAAACCTTTTCTGCACTATCTATATTTTCTTCTGTCAATTCTATATTGTCATTTCCAAATTTCTTTAGCTCTTTATATAGTGGAATTGCTACAGGTCCATATGCCCATGCACAAAAATTACAATCATACAATTTATCAACATCATATACATTCATATAATATGCTTCAAAAAAATACATTAATTTTTGTATTTGTAAATTAGTTACACTTTTTCCATCATCTTTAAATTTTTTTATTAGATAATATGCATCTTGTACTATATCATTTTTGTATTTTATATTTTCTTCCATTGCAATTCCCCCTTTCAACATCTTTATTCACTATCATTATATTACATTAATATATGAATTGCAACTATTATTTTTTCTGGAAGCTGTCTTAATATCTCTTCTCCTGTTATTTCATAGTGAGCCAGATAATTATCTTTATTAGAAAATTGATTAGCCCAAAATCCATTTATTTCTTTTGCCAATTTTTCTGCCTCATTTACACATCTTATGAATCCACCATCTTCTCTTGAAAATAAAAATATTTTTGCACCATAGCTTTTCATTATTTCAATTCTTTCTTTACTAGCCCAATCTGGCATAAAGATATATACTGGATGTTTGTAATAACTTCCTAATGCTGATAATGCTATTCCTGTATTTCCACTTGTAGCTTCAACTATTGGCATTTTCTCTTTCAAAATTCCTCTTTTTTTAGCATTATTAATTATATAAAATGCAACTCTGTCTTTTATACTTCCTGTTAAATTAAAATATTCTAATTTGGTAAATATCCTTTTTTCTTTTCCATTGTATTTATAATTTATTTTTATCATTGGTGTATTTCCTATGACTCCATTTTTTTCAAACATTTGAAATCCCTCCTAACAAAAAAAACTATGTGTAACATATATGTCCACATAGTCTTATAATTTATTTAATAAAATATAATCTCTATTGTAGGCATGAATTTTAATACTCATGTCTACAATAGACAGAGTATTGTTACCTACAATAACAATTAACGATTATATTTTTTAATATCATTTTTATCATTCCTTTCACTTCTAATTTAATATATTATATGTTTTCTAATTACATTTGTTAATTGACGACTTTCAGTTGATAAATTATAGTCAGATATTTATTTGTATAATTATTTTGCTTATTAATTAAATTGTATTTCCTGACTCTGCTTTTTGTATTTGAGTTCTATTTACATTCATTGCATTTGTAAATTGTCTTTCTAGATTTTCTATAAATTGTCTAAATGAATTAGCTAAACTTTTAAACTCTGACTTAAAATTATCAGCTGTTTCATATTCTATTCCTATTTGATTTATTGTATTTTCTAATCCACTCATTAGACTTATTATTTCATGAAAATCTGATTCTATTGCATTTTGTATATTAGCCACTTCCCCTTGAATATACTTCATTCCTACTTCTGTAGATAATGGAATTGTTTGAATTTGTTGTACACTTTCTTTTTGAGCTACTGTCATATTTTGTTTAATATCTACCTCAGAGAAATTATTTACTATTTTCTCAAATATATATGGAATTTCTGATACAACTATTTCTAAGAAGTTATTTAGTTGAGGCACTAAACTATTAAAATTTGTTACAATATCATTATATCTTTTTCCATACCAGAAATTATGCATATTAGTTACATTTCTATATACATCTAATAGTATTTCATTTATTTGCATTCCAATATTTCTCGCTTGACTAGATTGTCCTGGTATATTCTCATAGTCTACTGTTATCGTTAGACTCATAGTTTTCCTCCTTCTATATTCTTTTTTTTTAATATGTTTTACTTTCCTATTAATTCATATTATTTTTTAACCTAATTGCATTTTTTCCCAATCTTATACTTATTAAATGTGTTTTTGGATTTTCTACAAACACTAAATCTAATATCCCCTCAGAAACTAGCATACTTGCTTGTTGCTTATTAAATTCTCTTACATCATTTAAACATATCTTTAGCTTATTTTTCATTTCTTCTAGCAAATTCTTATCTATATCTTCTTTTTTTCCTGTTACAACTTTTTTTGCTAGTTCAAAAGCTTTTGATGAAATTTTTTGTATTTCTTTAAAACTCTCGTCTTCAATTAGCTTTTGTTTTTTACTATATAATGGCAATTTCATTATTTTATTTGCTGAGAATTTTAATGCATCATCAATTGAATTTATATTAGATTTTTCTAGTACTTTTTTATATTCATATAAATATTTTTCGAATGCTTGTTTCAATTCTTGTTTATCTTCATCATTTGGAATTGTATTTACAAACTCTTTTGTTAAGTCTTCTATTACTGTATTATTTTCCATTTTAATTTAATCTCCTTTCCACATTATTTTTTCTGTTGTTTGTATTGCTTGCATTTTACATCAAATGCAAATGCTTCAACATCCAAAGTAAATTCAGAACCACCTTGTGTATTATTAGAATACATTATATTAGTTAATTCATCATAAGCTGTATCATCTCCCATAATTTCATTATATACATTCTTAAATGCATCTTTATCTTCTCCAGTATATGTTTCATACAATAATTTCTCACCATCAATACCACAATATTCTTTCATTGATTCAGTAATACTTTCTAATGTATCAGTACTTCCGTTATATGCACTGGTACTTTCTACTTCTCCATATATTTTTCTTGTAAAATATTCCGTAGTTGCCTCATCAATTCCAGCATAAATTGTTCCATTTTTATCTGAAGTTGACATATATAGTAAAAAGCAATCTGCATCCTCAAAATTTCCTTCATATTTTACATATCTTTGAAGTTCTTCATCAAAGTAATGATACCCTTGATATTCAGGTGGTATCATGCTTCCTGTTCCATGTCCTCCTACTTCATGAATTATTGTTGCTACGTCTATTTTTGATGATTCTCTTATATATGCTTTATCCAATGGTCCATTGTAAAATGCCAATGTTATAAAACCACTATCACCATTACCCATTAATTTAGCCATATCCTGATCAGATAACACTTCTATATTGTCCACGGCAGTATTAAATTTATTAATTAATTGTTGTTTTTCTTCATCAGTATAATCTAATCCATTTATATATTCTACATATAATCTTTTTGCTTCTGCTTTTGCTTCTTCAAATGTTTCCACTGAATTTGTTAGCTCTATTGTGACAGAATCTCCCATGATAGTCTCTATAAATTCCGGATCCGCTCCAAAAAAAGTTAGTGCAGATACAATATTATTAGCTAATTTCGCTCTATTTTGATCAATCAAACTTTCTACATTCTGTTCTGTAAAACCATCTATAAATTCTTTTGCTGCTTGTCCTAAAGGACTTTCCATAATATAATTTCCAATTTCACTAGTAAATTCTTGTACATTTGTTGTAGCTATTTTTACATTATCTATAACTTCATTTGCCATTTCTTGGAGTTTTTCAATTCCTCCCTTTATTTCAGTCCCAACATTCTCTATTATATTTGAAGCTAATCCATTTCCCCAATCACCTATTATAAAATTACTTGCATTACTTATTGCACTTAAAGAACTAGAAATTAAATTTAATCCCTCATTTAATAATGATGTTGTTGCATTTGTAGCTTTTTCTACTTCTACTTTTGCTTCCTTAAATGTGTTTATTTGTGATCCTATTGCTTCAGATGATGCTGTCAAAACTGATGATAATGATTCTAGTGCTGCAGCCTCTGCTTCTTTTGCTATTGCTTCTGCTTCTTTTACTGTAGCTTCTGCTTCTTTTGAGTTTGCTTGTGATTCTAGTTCGGCTGCTTGTACTTCTAGTGCATTTGCTTGTGATTCCAATGCTGCTGCTTGTGCTTGATTGGCGGCCTCTGCTTCATAATCTCTTACAGTTTCACTTACTGTTTCTTCTTCTCCTGTTTCTGAATTTGTTACTGTTGAAGTTACTGTTTTCCATTCTTGCTTTGCATAAAGTACTGCTGCTTGTTCCCTTAAACCTGGAATTTGTGCTCTTAATGCTTTAGCTTGTTCTCTTAATGCTACTGCTTGTTCCCTTAATTCTGCTGCTTGTTCTCTTAATGCTACTGCTTCTTGTTTTAATGTCTCTGCGCTACTTTTACTATCATTAGCTTCTGTTATTATTTCTTGTATTGTATTCTCTAAGCTTGTACATAATTCATTAAATACATCTTCGCAAAAACTAAACATACTTTCCTCCTAACTATTTTTTTATATTTTTTAGTATATTATCTTTATTTGTATTTGTATTATCAATCATTTCATTTGTTTGTTCAATAAGTTTTGTGAATAATTCTCCTTTTAATTTATCTTTACCACTAATTGTTGTAAATTTTTTATTTATACTATTTGTATAAAAAGTTTTACTATCCAATGTGAATCATTCCTTCCTTTTAATTTTAATTTAAATATTTTAACTTATAACATCATCTGCTAAACCATCTAGTTGGTTTTTAAAACCTATTATATATTCAACTTTAGTTATTTTATATTCTGCCATATATTGTAAATATGTTTCATATGCAAGCTGATTATATGGAATTGTTGTATACTTTAATCCATTTTTCTCAAATAATTGTTGCATATATGATTTTGTCGGATCATTATAAAATGCTAATCTATTTATTAATTCTTTTTCTGTAATTCCATTTAAATTTATAAATTTATTTAACACAACTCTTATTTTCTCATCATTTATAGCATTTTGCAATTTTAATTTAGATAAAAATTCTGTAAATGATTGGATAGTTAGAACATCCATTGTCTGCACTAAATATATTTTTTTAGAATATAAAAAGTAACTTACATCAGTTGAAAAGTCAGTATCTAAAATTATTATTTTATGTTTTTTTAACAATACTTCTAATATTTTTTCTGCTTTTAAGTCTTTTTCATTTTCTCGTTGTAGATCTGTATAAACTACTAAGTTTTTTTCAACTTGAATTCCTAATGGATTACCCTCTGCTATATTTTTTAGGCAGTTTTTTTGTTGTTGTTTTAATTTTTCTTCATTTTTTGTATATATATAATATGATGCTCTATTTGATGTCAAATCTAATATTGCAACATCTATATCTCTTCTAGCTAATATTTTTGATATATTATCTATAAGAAATGATGTTCCACTCTGTCTTGGTCCAATAAAAGAAACTAATTGCTTATCCTCTTTTAACAACTCATTTATACTAACATTGGAACTGTCTTTGTTCTGATCAATATTTTCATATTTTAGTGTTTTCATTATATCTTCCTTTCAAAATACTTTGGTATTATATTAAAACCAATTCTGTTCCATTCTTTATTGTTGTATCATTTAATAATAAATTTAAATCGAATTCATTTCCTGTTATTTTATCATATAATGTTGGGAATTCTTTTGGATTATAACATTTTTCACTTAAATCTTTAATCGCTTTCACCAATAATACTATAATTTCATATACTTTTTTATTAGTAGGAATCCATACATCATAAATTTCTTCTAACATAGGTACATATACTTTTACTAATACTTTATTCATTTTCATCACCAACATCTTTCATTCCTACAAGCTTAATCATTTTTGCTTCTTCTTGTTCAATAATATATCCAAAACTATTTCCACAATTATTTATAATATTTCTATTAATTGAATTTAAATGTAATAAATATTGATCACTTATTCCATTTCCAATCCAAATTCCCTTATCTTTTGTAACAAATTTTTTATACCAGTCATCATATTCATGATTTTTTAGTTTGTAAACACTATCAGCAATAATAAATATATATTTTTTTGTTTCTTCTGCTATTTTTAAATCTTGGATAAAATCACTATCTATACTTGTTAAAAACTTATCAATTCCAATAATTATACATACATTATATTTTGATTTATCTAGATTATTTTGCATTTTGAATAAAAAATTTTTATATTCAAGTTTAATATTATTTGAATTGTTTCGTATAATTCCTTCTCCATCAAATATTTCAATATTAACATCTTCAATAAGTTTTAAAATTTCATAAATATGTATTAAAAATTCAGCAACAACCTCTGTATTTTTTGCAGATATAATATTAATAAAACTATTTTTAAAATCATAAGTTGCTATACTTAAATTTGATTTATATATACCTATTGGTAATTTATCCAAACTTTTTATTTTTTCTTTTATATCATTTATATCTACTTTCTTTGGTAATACAGGTATTGGGGTAGCCTTTTTAGTATACTTTTCATTTAATTTTTCTATTTTTTTTCTTACATATAAATTCCATTCTTCTGCTTTACATATTGTTGCTGTTTGGAATTCATATATATCATCATATCTTATTAAACCTCGACCAAATATATGTGATGGTCTTTGTTTTTTTATTCCTTCTAATATATTGTTATAATCATCTTCATTATTCAATTGCAATGCTATTTTTTGCTTAAAATTCTGTAATAATCTATATCTTATACTGTTATATGAACTAACTGATAATACAAATATTATTCCATATTTTATACCTTCTCTGCATAGAGTAAGTAAAACATCATCATATTTTTCACCATAGTTTTCTACAAATCCTTCATAATTATTTATTACAATTATAATTTGTGGCATTGCATTTCTAGTATCTTTTATATATAATTTTATGTCTCCACCATAATTAGATAATAATTCTGTTCTTCTTTTCATTTCTTTTTGAAGCATTTCAAATAATCTACTTATTTTTTCTGAATCCAAACTTAAAACTACGTCTCCTACATGTGGTGCATTATTAAAAATTTTTAATGTTTCACTACCAAAATCTAATAAATATAATTGTACTTCATCTACATCATATGTTGAAATTATATCAAATATCATTGTACTTATTAAAGTCTCTTTACCACTTTCAGCATTTCCATATATAATTGTATTACCTTGCTTTTTAAAGTTTAATTCCACAACACCTTGTCTTTGATTATATGGGTCATCATATTCACCAATCACTGGTACTATATCTTCAGCTTTTTTAGTTATATTATACTTTTTCTTTATTTCATTTAATAAAATTACATTTGGCAGTGTATCTAACCATAATGGTTTTAGCTTAATATTTTCACTTTTTCCTAATTCATATATGTATTTTACAATATTTGTTAATTGTTCTTCTTTTTTCTTTATTGGAACCTTTTTATGATTATCATCTATTTTTTTTATTACAGAACCTGTATTAGAAACAAATTTAATTGAAGTATCTATACTTTTCTTTATAATATCAGATGGTTCATAACTTGCTCCAGACCAAGCAGAAAGTCCAAAAGTAAAATATTCATCATTTCCAACTAACATATAAAACTGTCCAGCATTTTTAATATCAGCTGCATCTGGTCTTTTTATTACATCAATACTGTCTTGCCTATCTTGTACTCTTAGACAAATTTCAAATCTACTATTACTACGTATTTGGTCATTTACTATACCAGCTGGTTTCTGTGTTGATAATATTAAGTGTACACCTAAACTACGTCCTATTCTAGCGACACTCATTAATTCATCCATAAAATCTGGTTGTTGTTGTTTTAATTCAGCAAATTCATCACAAATTATTAATAAATGTGGTATTGGCTCACTTACCTGTCCATCATGATATAATTTCTGATATTTATATATATCAATTGTTCCTTCATCTGTTTTTTCTCGTGCTTGATTAAATTTTACTTGTCTCCTTCTTAATTCACTTTGTATAGATACAAGTGACCTTTGTAAACCTGCTTTATCTATATTTGTAATTGTTCCAACTATATGAGGCAACTTTACATCTCCTTTTTGAAAAGCTCCTGATAGTCCTCCTCCTTTATAATCTATTAAAATAATTTCAACATCATTAGGATGATAATTTACTGCTAAAGACAGTATATAAGTTATTATTAATTCACTCTTTCCAGAACCGGTACTTCCAGCAATTAAGCCATGTGGTCCATGTACTTTTTCATGTATATCTAATACTATTTGATTACCATTTATATCTATTCCTATAGGTGCTTGTAATGATTTAGTTGAATCATTTGTTCTCCATTTCTGTAATATATTTAATTGTTCTATTCTTCCTGCATCATACATTTCTAAAAATGTATAACTTTCTGGTAAAGAAAATTTTGATGTTGTATTTTCCCTTATTTGTATATTCGATAATATTGGACCCATATTTTCAAAAAAGAATGTAAATGAATTATCAAAATAAAATTCATTTTGAGTTGTTTCTGTTATTTTGTTTTCAAATATCTTCCCTTTATTTCCATCTATGCTTATAAATAATTGGCATTCATTAGGTAAATTAATGAAATTATCAGTTATACAGAATAAACTAAACCCTATATTTTTTCTTATACTTAAAATTTCTGTAACTATTTTTAAGTTTGCAATTGTTTTATAGTCATCAGTTATTATTAAATAGTATGGAGAAAATGTTTTATAATCAAATTTATCTCCATATTTTTTTCTCTCATTAAATTCCACCTCTAAATATCTTGATATTTCTTTCATTTCTTCATAGTCATCTGCCCAAAATCTTATCTGCCTTTGATTATCCCAAATGTGTGGAATCGTTTGCATATGTTCCCATTTTATTTGTTTTCCTTTTTTTAAAAAAAACACTATTTTCAAATCCGCATAACTATGTAGTGCTATTAATTGCATAACTAAATTTTGTATAAATTTTTCTGTATTTCTTTCATCATTTTCTATGATTGAGGCTGCTATATTTTTAGAAGTGAGTGATACTACTATTGGAGCATTTTTAATCAATTTTGATTTATTTGCCACATATTTTATTAAATCCAACAAATTATCTTCTTCTAATGAAAACTCTTTATTGGGATATTCTATATCAGCTTCTAATGGTACATTTCCTAATCCAACTCTTATTGAAAGAAAATCATCATCATTTATTCTTCTCTCCCAAAGTCTTGAGCCTTTATTCAAAATTATTTGTGCACAATCCTCTGAAGATAAAAATTCATCAAATAAAATATTCTTTTGTTTTTGCATTACATCATCTATTTGTTCCAATTTTTTTTCTATATATTCTTTATATTTTTTTTGTCTTTTTTGTTCTCTTTTTTTCTTTTTCTTTTTTTCATATTTATTGTTTAATATTGGAAAAAGTATTATACTTATTAACATTGCACCTATTGTAATTACTGACATAACTATTCTTGCTTTTGATGAATTTCCTCCTGAAGCACCACTTATTGTTGATATCAAAGACATTAACATAACAATACTTATTGCTATACTTGGTCCTATGATGTATATTAATGGTTTATCATTTTTTTCTTGCTTTTGTGGTGGAGGGTCAATCTTTATCTTTTCCTTTTCAATCTTACCAATTATCCTAGGTGCTCTTGTAAAAAAATCATCTTTTGAAAGTAATTTTACATTTTCATCTTTTTTTTCCATTGAAGTAATTATTTCATGATTATTTTTTATAATTTGAAATTTTTCATGATTGTATGTTACTCTATTATAAGGATTGTTTATAAAAATATTTTTTCCAACAATTACAATCCTTAATCCCATAATAAATATCATCTCACCATAAAAAAGTAGTTTTAACTTATTTGATACTGGTATATTATTTAAAAAAGTTCCATAATTAGTATCAAAGTTTTTAATCATCAATTTCTCATTATTCAAAAAAATTTTTGCTTGTAATGGTTCTATTAATGGATTATCATAAACTATATCACACGTTTGACTTCTACCAATTGTTATATTTTTAAAATCTGTAACTTGTAAATGTATAAAATTTCTTTCATAAATAGATTCACAAAGTAATATAAATAAAATATTAGGATCTGCATCTAATGCTAAGTAATAGATGCCTCCTTCTCTTAGCACTACTTTATTAATTATATTTTTTGGATCATCTTTTATCTTAGATATATTAAAAGAAGTTATTGATTTTGGTGCCAATATTTTAACTTGTTCATTACTACATATTTGCCATTCATCTTTTCTTCCAAAAATATTAACTAACTTTGTTTCATTATCATTTTTAATCCAATAATTACCATCATGTTCATTTGGTAATTTCAATTTATATAAAGTATTTTTTCCAATTAGTGTTACTAACATAACTTTCCACTCTCTTAGTTTAATTATTATATAATTTTTCTATTGCTTTTTTCATTGTTTCTTCAAATTTTTTTTCTTCTTCGTCAACAAATCCCATAAATTGAACTTCATCTATTTGATTATGATTAAATAAAAAATTGTTTTTTGATGATATTATCCCTTCTGGATATAAACAACCACTATAATCCCACATTTTTTTATTTTCTTCTGTTTTATCATTTTCAATTGGAAAAAAACCTGTTATCATTAATCTTTTTTTACTCCCTTTTAATTTTAATACTGTACCTATTGGTAAAAAACTTTTTTCCATAGTCAAATTCTCCTTTCAATTTTTCTAACAAAGCATATATATGCTTTCTAAAATAATATTTGTATATTACTTTAGAAAGCACATATATGTGCTTTCATATTATTGAACAGTATTTGATTTTTCTGTTGTTTCAATATCTTGTTTTGTTTGATTCATTAATTTTGTGAATTGTATGTTTATATTCTCTATTGATGACATTATTTCATTCTTTAATTGTGTAAACCTTGCCTTAAAACTATCTGAAGCTTCACTTTGCCATTGTACTTTTCCATATTCTGCTTCAATTTTGTTCATTAATTCTTTTACTGATTCAAATTTTTCTGTTACAGCTCTTTGTGTGTTAGCAACATCTTCAGTTATAAATCTCATTCCCACATCATTTATTATTGGTAAATCTTCAATTCTATTTGGTGTTGTTTCTTCTGCTGTTGTTGCATTTTGTCCTCTATCTGCTTGTGAATAATTATTTGCAATTGTTTCTAATGCAAATGGAATTTCTGTAACTACTAAATTTAATAGTTTATTTACCTGTGGTGCTAAGTTATTAAAATCTCTTACTAACTCATTGTATCTAACTCCATACCATGAGTTATGCATATCTCCTATATATGAGTATGCTGTTTTAAATTCATTATTAAGTTCAATAGCATATTGTCTCATTTGTTTTGCTTGATTTGGCATTGCTTCATAATCAACATTCATAATCTGTGCCATATTTTTTCCTCCTTTATAATTTATTATCATTTATAATGATAACTTTGAGTTCATTATAATAAAAAAAAAAAAAACTGTCAATAAAATGATTAATTTTTCAGTAAAAAAGAGTAAATTTAAATTTTTATGATTTTATAGATATTATCTGGTAATAAATGGTAAATATTCAATTTTACGAACCACTTATCCACAGGTAACCTGTTTTTTTATTAAAAGTTCAACTTTTTTATTTTTTTGAACAGTAAAAATATTAGAAAGAAGGTTATTTATGAAAAAAGGAAGAAGATCTAATGGAGAAGGTTCCGTTTACGAATTTATTCAAAAAATAAAGAAAGATAATTCAAATCTCGAAATATGTGAAACTTGTAAAAATTGTAATAACAAAAATTTGTGCAACAATAGAGAAGATTGTAAAAAACTATGTGACAAATGTAAACAGTGCATTAATTGTTTAAAATATTGTGATAGATATTATATTTATGAAAGAAGCGTAAGCCAAGCAACTAAAAAGGATGGCACTAGAACCACACCCAAATACGCAAAAAAGAAAAAAGATGCTGCAAAAAACAATTTAGACACAATAAATAAAATTAATAATGACGCCATTGTTGATAAATCAAAAATAACTTTATATGATATTGCTAAATCAATTGTAGAAGATAGACATGACAAAAATATCACTACTGATAATTCATATATTGCAAATTTAGCCAAATTAAATAGATTAGGACAACATGAATTTATGAACAAACCAGCTCAGGAAGTAACAGACAACGATATACACAAATATTTAAAATATATAACATCTTATTCTGATTCAGTAATAGGAAAAGATTATGGTTTACTCAATGCTACATTTATAAAAGCTGTTCGAAAAAAAATTTTGATTTTAAATCCGCTAGATGATAAAGATGAATTTAGAAGGCCAAAATCAAAATGCAAAACTGAAAAAGTAAAAGCTTTTACTATATCTGAGCAAAAAAAATTTATTGAATCTATAAAAAAAGAAACTAGTAATAAATATAAATTAGCATGGCTATTAATGTTAAATTTAGGACTAAGACCAGGAGAGGTTTATGCTATTGACATTAACAATATTAACTTTGCAGAAAATAAAATATATATTAAAAATACACTAACACACGATAAGAATGGAAAAACAATATTAGGAGATACTACTAAAACATATTCTGGCGATAGAATTATTGACTTAAATAATGATGCTAAATTAATAATCAAAGAACTATTAGCTCAAAGGAAAGAAAATAAATATAATCTTTTATTTTGGGATAATAATTTTATATCAATTTCCGCTTCTAATAGTGCTTTTAAAAGATTTTGTAAAAAAAATAATATAGGAAGTGGTTGGAATGAAACTCAATATGTTTTAAGACATACATATGCTACAAGAAAAATAGAATCAGGTATGCCAGCCGAGGTTCTTAAGTGTCTATTAGGCCACAAAGATATTGAAGTGACTTTAAATACTTATTTTGATGCTTTTGCAGAATACAAAAACAAATACAATGCAAAAAGTGAAAATTATTTAAATGAATTAGGATTAAATTATTCAAAACTAGATCAAGATAAAATAATTAGTATAGAACTTAATAAACTAAAACAATCAGTTAGCAATACTTGTTTGGATGACTTAGATAAAAAAGTACTATATGAAGTTCTAGACAAAATAAAAAACAAATATAATTTATTTCAAGAAAAAACATCTTAATTTTTAAATCGCATGAAAATTGCATGAAAAACTTAAGTTAAAACCTATAAATCCTGAAAATTCGAGCATTTCCTACAAAAGATATTTTGCCAGCCCAACCAAAAAACGAGATTTTAAAAAATCTCGTTTTTATTTTGAGAGTATAGAAAAAGTTGTGTATATCGGGTTCCCTTCCGATTTACGCAACTTTCACGATAGTCTCTTTATTATTAAATTTTATTCTTTCTTTGCATCAGTCATATCAACTTCAAAATAGAACTCAACTCCATCAACTTTGTTTTCAACCCCAAAGTCATTTCCATAATTATTCATTATAGCTCTAACAATAGAAAGACCTATTCCGCTTCCACCATCTTCTCTATTACGAGCTTCATCTACCTTGAAAAATCTATTCCAAATACGAGATAAATTTTCTTTAGCAATATTATCACCTGTATTAAATACAGTTATTTTAACCTTATTTTTTTCTGGTAAAACAGTATTAGTTATTTTTATATGCTTCTCTCCGTTAATCTCTTTAACATGTTTAATTGCATTAGTTAAGTAGTTGGTTATAATTTGACTAATATAAAAATCATCTGCAAATACATTGATATTCTCTTCTGTATCAAACTCAACTTGTACATTTTTTTCTTCTAGCATAACTTTAGAGCTTCTAACAATTTCTTTTTCCAATTCTACAATATTAAATATTCTATTATTGAATTCTCTTTTTTCATATTCAAGTCTAGTTAACTCAATTAACTGTCTTACAAGCTTGTCCATTTTTCCTGCTTCATCTAAAATTACTTCAGCATAAAATTTTCTACTTTCTGGATCAGAGTTTACATTTTCGACAAGACCTTCACTATATCCTTGAATCAATGCAATTGGAGTTTTTAATTCATGTGAAACGTCAGAAATAAAGCTTTTCCTCATTTCATCTATTTTTGATTTTTTCTCAATATCTCTTTCAAGCTCTATATTTGTATTTCTTAATTGATTTATAGTTTTCTCTAGTTTTTCTGACATAACATTTATACTTTCGCCAAGTTCATTTATTTCATCATCATCTGTTACCATGTATTTTTGGCTAAAATCTAAATTAGACATTTTCTTTGCAATTGCACTTATTTCTGAAATAGGTTTACTGAACTGCTTAGATATATATGTTATAGCAAATCCACCTACAATTATTACAATACTAGCAATTAAGTATAAAAACCTGTTAGATATTCTTACACTTTCTTCAATTGAGGATAAAGGTAGCCTAATATATGTTATATATCCATTGTCTAGTTTTCCTGTTAATAACATATATGTTATTTTAGTTTCTGTATCACTAATTTTTCTTATTTCTATTTTGTCTGTTTCTTCAACTAAACTTGACTCTTGCATTCTATCCATTCCCCAAAAGTCTATAATTTTTCTTATATTTAATAAAAAGTCTTTATTAGATAAATAAATTGCTACACCATTTTCATCTTTTACTATAATATCAAAATCGTTTCTTATAGATATTTTATCTAATTCATCTGGAATACTGTCTACTTGTATTTTTCCGCTATAGTATAAATTTATTGTGTTATATACAGATTTTAATGTATTACTTTTTGTTAATTGATAATATTTTTCTAATACAAAGCTGTTTACTATTATTAAGAATAGAATTATTGATATTACTACAACACATAGTGTAAGAAATAATTTTCCTCTAACTGATTTAGCGCTTCTTTTTATTCCTCCCAATTTAAATTCCTCATTTCTTTATTTCAAATTTATATCCTATTCCTCTTATTGTTTGTATGTATTTTCCTTTTTTACCTAATTTGTGTCTTATTTTTTTAATGTGACTGTCTATAGTTCTTGAATCTCCATAATAATCATAATTCCATACATTATTTAGGATTTTATCTCTTGATAGAGCAATATTTTCATTATCTAATAAGTATTTTAAAAGTTCATATTCTCTCAAACTCAAATCTACTTGTTTTCCATCTACTGTTACTGTTCTTCCTTCTTGGTTAATAACTATTCCATCATAGTCTTTTACTTGTTTTGCATCTCCATATACTCTTTTTAAAATTGCTTCAACCCTTGCTACTAGTATTTTAGGACTAAATGGTTTTGCAATATATTCATCTACTCCAAGTTCAAATCCGAATAACTCATCTTGTTCTTCGCTTCTAGCTGTTAACATTATTACAGGTACATTTGATTCTTGTCTTATTTTTCTTAATACTGACCATCCATCAAGTTTTGGCATCATTACATCTAGTAATATTAATTTGATCTTATTCTTGTTTTCTTCAAATACTTCAATAGCTTTTTCTCCATCTTCTGCTTCTAATATTTGATATCCTTTGACTGATAAGAAATCTTTTAAAAGTTTTCTCATTCTTGATTCATCATCTACTACTAAAATATATGTTCCTTCCATTTTTATTTCTTTCCTTTCTTTATGAAAATATGGTTTAAAATAATTATTACGCCTTCTATTTTATATAAAAAATATGACTCTAATTTATATTACTTTAAGTTTTATGTCTTTTATTATACATTTTTTGTATGTCTTTTTTGTGAATATTTTTAGAATTATATTTGTATATCATAAAAAGCTGTTGCATCATATTATAACAACAGCTTTTATGGTATTTCATAAAATTTTGAAACATCTTAAGATGATTATTTTTTTAATTCATGTAATCTCTTAGTTTCTTACTTCTACTTGGATGTCTTAGCTTTCTTAAAGCTTTTGCTTCTATTTGACGAATTCTTTCTCTTGTTACATCAAATTCTTTTCCGACTTCCTCAAGTGTTCTAGCTTTTCCATCTTCTAATCCAAATCTTAATTTTAATACTTTTGCTTCTCTCGGAGTTAATGTTGACATGACTTCTTCTAATTGTTCTCTTAATAATGTGTATGATGCAGCATCATGTGGGGCTGGTGAATCTTCATCTTGAATGAAATCTCCTAAATGACTATCATCTTCTTCTCCAATTGGTGTTTCCAATGAAACTGGATCTTGTGCAATTTTTTGTATTTCCATTACTTTTTCAACAGGAATTTCCATTTCTTTTGCTATTTCTTCTGGGGTTGGTTCTCTTCCTAGTTGTTGTAATAAGTGTCTTGATGTACGTATTAATCTATTTATTGTTTCTACCATATGAACTGGAATTCTTATTGTTCTTGCTTGGTCTGCTATTGCTCTTGTTATTGCCTGTCTTATCCACCATGTTGCATAAGTACTGAATTTGAATCCTTTTGTATAATCAAATTTTTCTACAGCCTTTATTAA